>NZ_JBMFMW010000164.1:0-1052 GCF_049970475.1 Desulfurococcus sp. | reverse complement strand
TCGATGCAACGTCAGCACCCATGTATTTACCATAAACCTTCTTAGTCAGCCTGCAGAAGCTGCATACATCGCTGGAGGAAGGCATACCGCAGATACTGCACCTTGTTAAACCCCTTGATTCCCGTGGCTCAATGTACTCATGGATCAACTTGCTTATACTGGATAACAGGGTTAGCTTGGCGCCCGGGTTGGATTCCTCGAGCTCACTTATGAAGACTCTGACCGCTTTCTCAGCATCGCCCTCATGTTTAAACGGGCACTTCGCCTCCACGTATGGTATCCCCGATAATTTGGCATAGGTCTCTATATCCCTCTCACCAACGCTTATTAAGGGTCTTGCTTTAACGGGTAGCCCCTCTTCCACTGAAACAGGCTTTAAGCTGGCGAGGGACCTATAGTCTCCCACGTATATATTCTTTAACGCGTATTTTACCACGTCGTCTAAGTGATGTCCCGTAACGAGTACAGATGCATTTACAGTCATAGTTGAAACAGTGAAGATGTAGCGTTTAACAAGCCCGCAGACACTACAGGGGGGCCTCCGCGCCTTCGAGGCGAGCTCAGAGATGGATAGCCCGAGGAGATCTCTCAAGTGGATCACGTGGCACTTAACTCCAAGCCTTTCACAGTACTCTCTCACCACTGATTCGACAAGTTCGCTGAAGCCACCTATCCCGAGGTTTAGGTGGAGTCCTATCACCTCCCTGATACCAAGTTCCCTGGCTTGCTTTACTAGTACTGTGAGGAGGCTCATACTGTCCTTGCCGCCTGAGACAGCTACCACGACGCTGTCGCCGGGCTTTATCATCCTGTATTTCCTGATTGTTTCGACTACTCTCTCCTCGAAGTACTCTATGAAGTGCTCCCTGCAAAACCATGCCTTAGCATAGGAAACCCTGTACTCAGCTTCCCTACCACACCTCCTGCACTTAGCCATGAATAGACACCCTTTACTCCCGAGGATCCTCCCCATCACATAAGCGTCTTTAATACCATAGTAGTATCCTTTGATAAATACAACTATCTTAAACCCGTGTCCCAGGTAGAAGCTT
>NZ_JBMFMW010000163.1:0-1145 GCF_049970475.1 Desulfurococcus sp. | reverse complement strand
GGGGTGGTAATAGCTTTAACATGGTGGGGTGCTGGCGATGTTGTTGACTCTACCGCAGCCGGGGCGTCATATGGTTATGCGTTAATGTGGACTATGACCCTCGCAGTACTCATAAGAAGTGTAGTCACGTACCTCATAGGTAAGTATACTATTGTGACAGGTGAGACTATAATAGAGGGTTTTAAAAGGATCTCTAGGATACTCCTCTATCTACTTCTCATAGCAACTATATACTACTTACACATGTATGGAGCTTTTCTACTAAAGGCTTCTGCTGCTGGGATATGGGAGATTGCTGAAAGGGCTGGTGGAGATATAGGTCTCTTTGTTATAGCATTGGTTCTCTCGATTCTTTCTTTAATAATATTCTATCGAGTGATGGGTAGGGAATGGTATAAGTACATTGAGTATATCTTTAAGGCTCTTGCGGCGATCGCCGGAGCAGTCCTTGTGGCTATACTAGTATTCAACACTCTTAGGAACCCTCTCGCAATACCTATGATGTTAATAAATGCTATTAACTTCCTATATCTCCCGCCAGGAGTAGGACCATGGGAAGCAAGTTTTCTAGCTGTAGGCGCTATAGGAGCTATTGGGGGATCCATAACCAATCTCTTCTACAGTTACTTTGTAAGAGAGAAAGGGTGGCGAGGTAGTGAAGGTGTGAGATCAGCGATCTACGATATAACTTTCGCTTTAATATTCCTCCTCATACTGAACCTCGCGCTCTGGACTCTAGGTGCTGAGATACTGCGTCCACAGGGAATACATGTAACGTCCATAGCTGATATTGCATATGGGACAGGATATGTCTTTGGATCTTTCGGATACTATATAATGCTATTAGGCTTCTTCGTCGCTGCCTACACATCATACATAGGTTGTGCTATAGGGCTCTCACTACTAGGGGTAAACATTATTCATGTATTAAAACCTGAGAGGAGGAATATTTACACAGAGTTAACCAAGGATCCGATCTTCACGGTATTATTAATATTTGGTTTAGTACCGCCCGTCATATGGAGCCTTCCTGGTATGCCAGGTGTCGTATGGTTGATAATATTCGGTAACGCTACTAATGTATTCGCTGTCCCGATAATAGCTATAGGTGTATTCATTCTAGTCACTAGCAAGAGGTACATTGG
>NZ_JBMFMW010000162.1:0-1175 GCF_049970475.1 Desulfurococcus sp. | reverse complement strand
GGTAATGTGAATAATAATGCAGCCAGGGAGCACCCAAGTATCCTGCCCAGCACGAAGATGTTTCTTTTAATAGGGAGAGATAAATGGTATTCGACTATTCCATCATCAAATTCATCCGCTATCACGTATCCCCTTGATATGCTTGTTGAATACAGTATCGACACATATACTCCTAGCAGGTAGAATTCATAGTAGTTTATCCCGGTTAACTGTCTAACTATAAGGGATATTGCTCTTGCAAATATGAATACCTGGATCACAAACCAGCTAAGCCTCATTGCAACGAAGACTTTCTGCGTCTTGAGTCTTTCTAAATCCCATTCGATAACATGGATTAAATCTCTTAGATCACTAAGAAAGAACACTATCCCTCTCCCCTGAGACTAGCTCCTGTTAAATATGTGAACACATCGTCAAGGGTTGGCTCCTTGATCATCAGCCTTGACACGGTGATATTATTCTTCTTTAATAAATCCACTATGTCTACTACCTTCTCCTCTCCTTTCTCAAGGTATACTCTGAGAACTCCGTTCTTAAACTCTACTCTACCATACTCATTAAGCCTCTCTACAATATTATTAGGAAGTTTATCATTGTTAACCTGTATCTCCACCACGTCGCCGCCTGGAATCATATCCTTGAGCTCGCTGATCGTTCCAAGCGCTCTTAGACGGCCCTTATATATTATAGCTATCCTCTCACACACCCTTTCAGCTTCAAACATATCGTTGGTTGCAAGTATAACAGTCGTACCCTCCTTCTTCAACCCCTCTATTATGTTCCATAAAGCATGCTTGGCCAAGACATCTACTTGAGCCGTTGGCTCATCCAGTATTGCAAGTCTCGGCTTCTGAATCAATACTTTAGCCAGCTCCACTTTTTTACGGGTACCCCCGCTTAACTGGTAGAAGTATTTATTACGGTGCTCCCAGAGCCCCAGGGTTTCCATGACCTCCCTTACTACTTTCCTAGCTTCTTCACCACTGTAGCCTACTACCTTTGCATGCCACATTAATAGATCATATGGTTTATCCACCCAGAGTGCTTTCGGATCCTGAAAGGCTATCCCAGTGATTTTTCTTACAGCGTAATCCTCCCGTGTAACACTGTGTCCATACACGTATATGTCGCCGCTTGTAGGCTTATATATAGTGGCTATGGTGAGCAAGGTCGTT
>NZ_JBMFMW010000161.1:0-1193 GCF_049970475.1 Desulfurococcus sp. | reverse complement strand
ATTATTATCTTACCATATCTCGAAGTTGGCCTACCATCACCACCATACTCTGTACAGTCACTCAACACTATATTCATCGTGGGGTCTATTAAATCCAGCGTTCCAACATACTCGATGCCACCTTTGATCCTTACAAGCACTACTTGTCCTTCAGCACTCTTCAATACCTTTAGAGGTGAAGGCGGTCTATAGCCCTTGGACACGTTGCTCATGAATATACACCATATATTACTAGTTTAATACAATGGTGTATATAAACTTAGTAGTCTTTAAAAGTATTTTCCAGTGGAGATAACGCCCATTATCCACTGCTTGCCTTATTTACTGGTTTACACGTGTAGAATACATCTATGTGGACAGCAACCTCCTTGAAGCATTTGTTTATCAATGAGGGAGGAATAGTGTTATGCTTTAAATGTTTAGAGACCACTATTAACCCGTTTTCCTTGGTCACCCTAATAAACTCATTAACGGCCTTCTCCTTATCAGCTATATTGCCCCATGTAGTGATCGAGATAACTATATCGATGCTTGAATCCCTAACCGGTATCTCCTCAGCGTAACCTACTACTGGTATTACACGGTGATCAATGTTTTTCTCAGCAAGTCTCTCTATCATACCGGTGCTCGGGTCTAAACATATATATCTCCTATATTTATCGATGTTATTCTCCCCGAGATACTCTAGTAATAGCCCTGTACCGCATCCTGCATCGAGTACCAGGGATGAATCTAGTTTTCCATTAACTATTTCAACTAATACACTATACTTACTATACTGCTCGCCGCGATATAGTTCATCATATGATGAAGCTGTTACATTATACTTCACCACATCATCTAAACCCCTATTCATATCTGAATCACGTAGCATGGCATCGTTCTTTATTTTCTCCCACATAATCCTCAAACCTGTTTTCTACCATAATCTAAGATGCTCTTTCTATATCCTTTCTTAAGAGCCAGCCTATATAGTTCTCGGAGATCCATGAGTTTATACTCTAGCTGTAGTCTCTACAAAGCCTCTATGGCTGAGGGTGAGAATGATGGCGCGACGAGTATACCCCTCGGCCTCCTACCGTATTTTGCCTCATATGATTTCACGTAACCGTATAGCTGGAGAACAGTTTCCCTCGATGCGGGAACCCCTTTTAACTCGACTATAACTGGGCGGCCGTTTCCATCTACCCCAT
>NZ_JBMFMW010000160.1:0-1258 GCF_049970475.1 Desulfurococcus sp. | reverse complement strand
CTACTACTCCCTCATGAGGCTAGCAACAGCACTAAAATACTACCACGAGCTAGACGTTAACCTAGACGATATAGGTAGGAGGCTAGTAGAGGAGGGTATATATGGGGTCGACGCTCTAAGGTACGCCTCACAGATAACAGCCATAAACCTAGCACTAATGACACCGGGTAACATAACCAGAGAGAACGTGTACACGATATACCTAGGCTACATACCTAAAAGGAATCAAGCATGGCTTGGAAGCCTGGAGCTCTTAAATGATAGTAGGAGGGTTGGAGGACTCCTAGCATACATAGAAGGTGGGCTTAGAGGGATAGCGGAGAGGACCACGCTAGAGGGTAGCGAAGGCGAGTTCTCAATACCGGATAGATTTGATTTAACCATAATGAACCCCCCGTTTACACGTGCCACGGGGAGGACTGAGAGATTCAGAGAGAGGAGGGGTCTCTTCGGCTTCATAACAGATGAGAGTGTTAGACAGGAGCTCTTGAGAGCCTACGAGAACGTTAGAAACAGGGTTAGGGAGAGCCTCAGATCCATCGCTACAGAGAATATGCTTATCTTCCCTAATCATATACAGGAGATCGTAAGGGGGACTGGGGGACTCGAAGCATACCTGAACATTGGTCAGGCCGGTGAAGGCCTCCTATTCCTATACCTAGCGTACAAGCTTGTCAGGGATAGTGGGGTTATAGCCTTCGTCCTCCCCAGGGGGCTGTTAGCTGGTGTCTCATGGTTCCTAGCAAGGGTTCTCCTAGCATCGAAGTTCCATGTGAAGTACATCGTAGTGAGTAGTGACCCGGATAGAGGTTACAACTTCTCGGAGGGTACGTCGCTGAGCGAGACATTAGTAGTAGCTAAGAGGGTGGATCGCCATAGTGACGACGAAGAGACTGTTTTCATAAACCTACTACGCAAGCCTACCACGGCCCTAGAAGCAGTCATGCTGGCCGAGGAGATTAGACGCGGTCTCAGCGAGCTAACCAGGGGTCGGTGGAAGCGAGTTGAGGTCAGCAACTGTAGTGCCATAGTGTTCAAGGTCTATAGGGGGGATCTACTAGCTAACGTAGACAACTGGAATAAGTTCGTCGCCACAGTAGACGAGAGGCTGTGGGACTTCTTCCAGCTACCCTCCAACAACAGGGTTAAAGTTGGCGGGAGGTATGTTGGGATCCCCCTAGTCAGGCTTAGAGAGTTGATAAGCTCGATGGGCATTGATGCACATGAGTTCCACGACAACTTCGACGTTGTCAGCACG
>NZ_JBMFMW010000159.1:0-1314 GCF_049970475.1 Desulfurococcus sp. | reverse complement strand
GCAGAACGTGTCAACTGAGGAGACAGCGTTATTGATGTATATGTTGCTCAAGAATCTTGGGGTAAGAGATGAGGAACTCGAGGAGGAAGCGACTAGGGCAGTCCTTCAGGCATTAATGGTTAAGAGGCTGGGTGCTAGGAAGGAGTCCGTGAGTGGTAGTGGAGAGAGCGGTAAAGGTGATAGCGATAAATGGGCGAGTCAACAACAATAACGCATGCACTGCTGACGATAGTAGCAGTTCTAATGGCCTCTATATTCGCGGCAGCTGTGATTGGCCAGCTTAACTCAGTTATAAACACTATCAGTATATCAATAAAGAATAAGTCTGATACCTATAGAATGAGCATAGCCATAATATATGCCTATTACGATACATCCATAAATAACGTGACTATTTTCGTGAAGAACACTGGGGATGTATCATATAGTAAATTAGATAACATAGATATATTCATAACGGATTATAGTGGTGCGATAGATTACTATAGCTCGGGGAACAAAGCAAGAGTCACCCTTACAGAACTTGGCTCACCTAACAATGTTCTAGAACCCGGTGAAACCCTCCGTATAGATATATCAGTATCAAGAAGTTATGTAAGCCCTCTCGAGATAAGAATAGTACTGGTGAACGGGTACTCGACAACCTATGTAACCGGTTAATGTGCAGGGGGTTTAGTGAATGCCCTCGGAAATCATTATTCCCGGGTTTATAGTAATACTAATTATAATGGTGGCAGCTATAGCAGTGATAGGCATGATACTCTATGCATCAAGCGTGCTTAACACGGCTCTCAATGAATACGTAGCGAATACTGTTAGGAGAATCGGTGTCATCGAGATAACTAACGCCAGTGTAATAGCTTACACTGGGACAATAGAATTCAATGTAACAATACTTAACAAAGGTGGTGAACCGCTCTATGATATGACATCAACTGATATAATAGTGCAATACTTCACTATATCGAACAACGTAAACACACTATATCTCAAATATAGTGTCAACTGGGAGCCTGTAGCAGTATATCTGACAAACAATTATTCATTACCCTATACAAGCAAGCCTATTGTAGAGACAGGTGAGTGCCTCCTCATAAAGGGGTGGTTCGGCACGCAGGATATAGACGTGTCGAAACCGCTGAAGATAATCGTTATATCACAGTATGGCGCTAAAGACGTGAGGTGGGCTATCATTGGTTCTTAAGACAAAGCTTATCTCGACAGGTAATGAGGAGCTTGATTTAAAGCTGGCCGGCGGGCTCCCAGTACCGTTGCTTATGGTTATAGAGGGTGAGCATGGAACCGGTAAAACAG
>NZ_JBMFMW010000158.1:0-1527 GCF_049970475.1 Desulfurococcus sp. | reverse complement strand
ATCTTGACTTTGATGAAGTTTAGATCAAGGTCTAAGGAGAGGATGACCCAATTATAGCCGGATAGGCTTAAGACTTCATAAGTGTCGCCAGCTGCGTATAGGCTGTCGCCCACGACGACGCAGTCCATAAGTCTAATGGCAATACTGCCTGTCATTCTCGTCCATGTCTTGACCAGCCTTCCGTCGTCTTTGTCGCGCTTCTCAATATACCACTGCTTGGTACCAGACGATTTCTCATAGCCTACTACGTACACGTGCTCACCGCCTACGCATACGCTCATAGTAGGACATTCATTTTCGCTTGATGGGTTTAAAAACGCCACCCACTTCACCATGGCGTTTCCCACGTGTTTATTAATGCTTGGTGGGGGTAAAAGACCTTCTTCCCACCGGAAACCAGTTAGAACTGTTAACGAGTACCTTGTGGGGGGTAATTGCTGGAGCTTCTAAGCTTAACCCGGTGCAGCTTACAGCTAGAGTGTATGGTGGGTTCTCCACAATGGGTTTGGCTTAGAACTCCCAGCTAGATCTAGGAGGTGTGGATGGTACGTCACACGCTAGGCTTAGCTTAGAGCTGTTACATAGTAGGAGGAGCTCCCAACAAGTTGGAAGCTCTAAAAGCTGGGGTAAGAGGGGGCTAACCTAGGAGGTTCCTAGTGAAACCTAATTCAATCAATGCTTTAGACTGGATCCTAGGAGCCCTCAGGTTTAGAGTTCTCTAGTAGCCCTATCTAGTAGCCCTACTATCTACTTAACTTACAGGATGTATCATACAACCCCCCGTCTCAGCTTATAGTCCGAGTTTGTAGTTTAGCGGGGCTCCCCGGATAAATCTAAGTATATGCTAGAACCCCATCGATAGCTTCGATCGCATCCGTCTATGATCGCTTATAGACCGCTCTGCTACCGCTAAGCCTCCGGTTTTTAACCGCCCCATCAGAGGCTTCCTACTAGGGGATGGGGGCGGCTTCAGCTAGGGGTCGTAGGGGTAAGGGTGGTGTTAGGATTAATATTCCGAGGGATTTGTACATGGCTATTATCAAAATTCAAGGATCTGAGAATCTCGATGGGATGATGCATGTAAGCATGCTGCTATGCTCATAGACGTGAATAGCGAGGAGTTTAAGAAGGCTGTTGGGAGGGAGGCTGAGAGGCTAGAGATACTACTGACGCTGACACAAGACCCTCATAACAGTCTGAGGGAGCTAGCTAGGACGACTCCATCTAGGGGTTTGAGGCTGACATTAGAGGATTACATTCACGCTCAGAGCCTCGGGGCTAGCCGGGCACATCTAACCCTGACATTGTTCAGGAGGGCTCTCGATGCTGTGAGGGACTCCTGGAGATCCCATGTAGAGTTCTCAAGGCTCGTAGCTGAGGGTGTAGCAACACTAGCCGTAGCACTCGTAGCTGTAACCCCAGTTGCATTGATAGGCGGTGGTGGTGTAACGAGCATCCTAGCATGGCTACCCATCACAGCGGCCACGGCCATTATCCTCGACAGCGTCAGCCCGCCCTGCCCGCCTA
>NZ_JBMFMW010000157.1:0-1529 GCF_049970475.1 Desulfurococcus sp. | reverse complement strand
TATACCAACCTTCATAAACCTAAAAGTATGAAAACAGAAACAACAATCTGAGGCTATCGGTACAAGTATAAACCTGGACAGTATAGGATCACTGCTGGACATTTATGGAGCGGAGAACGCTTGCACTCATCTAATACTAGCCCTTATTACGCTTTCTATCGTTGATTGTGGTTATAAATACAGTTTTCTAGAGGATGCCGTCTTCAAGAAAGCATCGAGAATATTCACAGCGGTATATAAGTCAGTGTCCTCCAAATGCTAGCTTGTAGCTTACAGCTGAAAGCCTGCTTTTAAGGCTGAAGGACGGTTTCAAACGAATGGAAGAAGCATGTGTTGAAATAACAAAGGCGCCCAGCCAATAATACCTACCTCCATGGATAAGACAACGTACAAGGGATCCGGATACGTCGGGTAGAATATGCGGCGGCCGGGATTTGAACCCGGGATCTCCGGCTTGGAGGGCCGGCGTCCTAGTCCAGGCTAGACGACCGCCGCAACCAATAATCTCTTAGAATCTTGATAGGTTTTAAAACATTCTTATTCAATAACCACTCCCTCCTTAATTAAGGATACGTCTTACGTATTGGATGCTTGAACAAAAATAAACAGGCTTAACCCCAGCCTGAAGATATGAGAAGTATTACCGAGGTGTAGAGCCGTAATTCAACCGTTTACACCACTAGTTTACAACATGTATTCGATGAAGCTATTAAGCTTTATATCATAGGTGATATATTAAAATCCTTGATGCGAATACTCTTTACCATAGTGATGAAAAGAGGGTCTCATGAGCCCTGCAGTGATGAAAGCCGGAAAATCTGACCCTTTACTCGATGAGACCCAAATGCATCCTTTATCAATACCAGTGGTGGTGAGACCTCTATTACCAAGATATCTTTTAGAAGAACACCCCCACTAACAGTGATTCTGAGTACTTCTGACCTCCTCCCCCACCCTAAAGGGCGAGGCTTTCGGTTGTAATCCCGTTAACGGGGTTGACTCTTGGTGCTGGCTTAATAGCTTCACCTGTGCTTCATGGAGCCCAGTCGAGAAGGATGCTACGCTCCTCCAATCTGGGGGATCAAAGGGCATAAGGCTATAAGCCTCAATCCAGCGTACTTGATACTGACAAGTGTAGGGCTAGAGAGGCTTAGAGTGCAATGATAATGCTGGATCCATCTGTATACTTGTACAGTGGAGTGATAGGTGTATTAATAGTAGTGCTACTATTCATATTCTCCCTATTCGAGTTGAAGGGATTAGTGAAAATATTCTTCACGGTAGTCGCCCTAATACTCATTACGTTACATTATATTATTATATATAATGTATCCCATTACGAAAGACTCACATTATATCCATTTACAATACTAGAGGAGACAGATATAGGGGGGAGCGTCTCCCCTGACATCGGGCAGGTAACAATACTAGCACTAATTATTCTCTGGCGGAAAGAGCTCCTCGGATTATTACAGGGGCAGAAACGTTTATTAAGGTCATTGAGGAAATTTTATAGACAGTTGGGATCG
>NZ_JBMFMW010000156.1:0-1546 GCF_049970475.1 Desulfurococcus sp. | reverse complement strand
CTGCTATTGGAGGGAATATAGCTATTACATCTCCATCCCTAAGCTTTAACTCCTCGATAAACTGTATGTGTCTACCATTTACGAGGATTATCCTATCACTCCTATATCCCTCACTCGTCAGGACTTCATCAATGAAGTCTCTGCCGAGGATTTCACCAGCTTTCTCAATAGCTTCCCTAAACTCATCACTCTCTACTTCAACCTCTATCTCGCTTACACCATATTTCTCTCTAAGGGAAGCAAATAAGCGTATTTTAACCTTGGCCAAGAGAGAACACCTTTCCAGTTCAAGCAAGTCTAAAAAGCCTTATAGATAAAAAAATCTTAGAGTTCTATCCCAAGCTCCCGGAGTTTCTCAATAGTGGGGACTCCATTTATCCATCCTCTTAACTCATAGTACTCCTTCAACATCATGTCTAGTTCAACTACCTGCCCCTCAGCAGGTCCTTTAGGCATAGGCTCTCTTAACAGTCTAGGTGGCAATGTATCGTCTTTGGCTGAGAACCCGTAGAGGAACATTATATATCTCTCTAGGTTGTATATTCTCTCACCAATAGTCATGATCTCCTGCTCGGTAAGGCTGAATCCTGCTACCGCATTGAATAGTCTAGCATAGTCTCTAGCACCTATCTCGAATGTGGTGAAGAGGCAGTTGACAGCGGAGTTTACGACTGATGTTAGATCCTGGAAGATCTTAACAAGTTTAGCCTTCCCCTGTGGGCTTAATGGATCTGTTTTCTCGGGTAAACCAAGTACTTCTGATGCCACAGTGTATCCTGATACATGACAACCTCCTCTATTGGCGGTTGCATAGTTTAACCCTATTCCTTTTATAGCTCTTGGATCGTATGCCGGCATCTCTAACCCCTTAACACTCATGCTCAGCTCTGGTGCACCATACATCTCTGCAAGCCTCTTGCTTCCAAGGGCAAGTCTTGCTCCAAACCCAGCTCTATAAGCTGTCCTCCATACAGCGTCGACTAATGCGGCTGGATTACCGAATCTCAGATCTATGCCCTCTAGATCCTCACTTGGTATTAATCCTTTCTCATAGAGCTCCATGGCCGTAGCAATGGTTGCACCCATGCTTATAGTGTCTAATCCTAGCTCATTACAGAGATGGTTCGCCTTTATTATTGCCTCAAGATCCATTACACCAGTATCATTGCCGAGTGCCCATATTGATTCGTATTCTGGGCCCTCACTGTATAGTACCTGGTATGGCCCAAACTGCACACGCGTCACCCTGCCACACGCTATCTGACATCCCCAGCATGGTCTGCGCTTTATAAGGTATTTCGATGCAAGGGTTTCGCCACTTATCTTATCTGCCTCAGGATTGTAGCCATACTGCCAGTTCTTATAGGGTAATCCGCCGATCTGATTTATTATGTTCACCAATACTGCTGTACCATACTGTGGTAAACCGCCTCCGGTTACAGGGTTTTTCCTTATTCTCTCGGTCATTTCAGTAACAAGCTTTCTATACTCCTCTGTGTTAGCTATTTGAGGCTGATTATCGCCTGCTACAACAATCGCTTTGAGC
>NZ_JBMFMW010000155.1:0-1575 GCF_049970475.1 Desulfurococcus sp. | reverse complement strand
GCCCCTCTATGCTCTTTGGTGTTGGGGAGGATCAGAAGATCTAGAAAACGCTGTGAACATAGTTCATTTTATTCTCAAGCAAGTCGAGAACCCTTGAGAGCATTGCCTCGGCAATGGCACTCAAGATGCTATCAAATAAGATTAGCGGGGAGAACTAATATATGCTGAATAGATGATCGAATAGCTAACCTCGGTTTACAGCTGAAAGCCCCGCCCTTCTAGGGCGGGGAGGGGTCAGGGTGTTTTTAAATTCCAGCAGCTCTCCTTCCATGTTCAACTGCCTCTCTAACGTATCTAGGATATCTCGGCAGGTATTCCTCTAGTTTCTCCACCCTGCATGGTTTGAGCAGGCCAGCGACTATGTATCTCCACTCCATCGGATCTGCCTCCGGCGCGGCCATAGCATGGTAGACTATGTCTAGAACCGCCCTCTCGACATCTGCCACGTTGAGTCCTCCCAGCCTCTCAAAGCCGAAGCCTAGGAGGGATCTACGCACCTTGAAAAACCTAACGCTATACCCGCCGAAGCTCTTAACCGAGTGCCTAAACCTGTTGTTGAATATCCAAACAACCCTGGGCTCCTCATACGAAGCCCCCTTCATCCTAAGCGCCCACATGCCAGTGATGAGCCACTCAACTCCTAGGAGGTCGAGGGCCCTGCCTAGGACATCCAGTCCCAGGCCCGACAACCCCAACGCCCTATCGTTATAGTCGAAAACATAATATACCCTGCCGCGGATCACAGCCCCCAATATAATCTAACGAACAAAAATCCTATAAGTTTCTGGCGTTCTATTTATCAGGTTGGGTTGGGGCGAGCTTAGTGGGCTATGAGCCCCAGCCTCCCCGAATGCTGGCGGCGGGGGCTGAGCTGTGATGCCACCCCGTGAGGGGCCCTGAACCGTGAAGGGAGGCCCCAGTGGGGGTGGGAAACCCCCGCCTTTAAAGGCGGGGAGCCGTCGGTGTTAGCCCTCCTAGATCTGGTGTTATGGGCTTTCGCGAAATCCGGAATTCTCCGGTTTCCTCCAAAATCTCACTGTTGGAGTTAATCTTTGGAGCTTGAAAGAGTTGTTGACAGAGTACTAGTGATTTCATAAGAGAGGTCAAGAGGGGGTTTATGGGTTTTCCAGGGGAGGTGAGGATAAGGGGGTAAACCCATGAGAGTACTGGAGGTAGAGGTTTAATGGTAGATCATGTTGAGATGTGGGTTTATGAGGGTTAAGTGTGAATAGTAAGTCCACACCGAGATACATCGTTTACCATTTTACGAGGTCTAACAGAGATTATTGGTAGATACTAGCTTTACCTAGAACCAGGTGTTTCTCCTGTGTATAGCCGTAAGCTATATAATGGGAGGAGTAATTATTTATAGTGTGGTTTGGGGGGAGGTGAGGTTGAGGAGGAAAGAGGTATCAGGGATATTCTTGTTGATAATATTAACCATCACATTAACACCGGCTTTCATAATACAACCAGCTAAGGCAGAGAGTAGAACAATTTACATTAGGGCTGATGGAAGTATTGACCCTCCAACAGCACCAATACGACGAGATGGTAATGTTTACACCTTTACAG
>NZ_JBMFMW010000154.1:0-1603 GCF_049970475.1 Desulfurococcus sp. | reverse complement strand
GATGAAGAGCTAGCGGTTAAAGCAAGGGAGGCAGGTGCTAAAATAGTGTTAACGAGTCAGGATCTCCAGGGCTTAAGCAAGAAACAGGCGAAGAAAATAGCTGGTCAATGTGACTGGGTCTTGGTTAGAACGGATTTGATGGCTTTAACAGGGCGTACTCTGGGTCCGGCCCTGGGTCCCAGGGGTAAGGCACCTATCCCGGTACCTGCTTCCGCTAATATATCAGCCCTCATAAAGAGATACATGAATACCGTTGTGGCAAGGGTTAAGGATCAACCGCAGATAATGGTTCCGATAGGTGCAGAAGACATGAGTCCGGTGGATCTCGCTGAAAACGCACTGGCTGTTTTATCAGTGATAGAGCAGAGGCTTCCATCAGGTGCTGGTAACATTGCTAAGCTTGTTTTTAAGACTACAATGGGTATGCCGGTAGAAGTGTACAGGTGATTAATATGTCTCTTACAGCTAGGAAGATACCTGAGTGGAAGATTAAGGTAGTGGAGGAACTCGTTAACCTGATCAAGACCAGTAAAGCTTTCGCTATAGCGGATATAACCGGTATTCCAGCCAACCATATTCAAATGCTGAGGAAGAAGCTGTATGGTAAAGCGGAGTTGAGGGTGGTCAAGCCGAGACTGCTGGAGATCGCTTTAAAAAAGGCTGGCTTGAACCCGGAGCCGTTTAAAGAGTATCTCACTGGTCAAATACTGGTTGTATTCACCAATATGAATGCGTTCGAGCTTGCAATGCTGATGGACACTCATGTAACTAAATCATACTTTAAGCCCGGTGAGAAAACAGATAGGGAGATAATCATACCTGAGGGTAACACTGGTATACCTCCGGGCCCCATGCTAAGTGTATTCGGAAGGCTCAAGATACCAACCAAGGTCCAGGGAAATGTTGTCTATGTAGCTAAGGATACAGTAGTGGCTAAACCAGGTGAAGTTGTCTCTGGTGATCTAGCTAGCCTGCTCCAGAAACTGGGGCTGGCATTAAAAGAGATACGGCTTAGACCTAAGATAGCTTATGAGGGTATTGTTATACCAGGCGATAAACTCATACTAAATCTAGACGAGTATAGAAACAACATTATGGCGGCTCACCTCGACGCCTTAAAGATAGCTGTTGAAGTAGCATTACCGGAGCCAGAAGTACTACCACTAGTTATATCAAGGGCTCACAGGCACGCCTTATCACTAGCTGTGGAAACAGGCTTTATAACACCTGAGACGGCTGAAATGGTATTCTTATCGGCTGTTGCCAAAGCCAACGCTTTAGCAGTTGAGGTAGCAAGGTATGCTCCAGAGCTGGGTATAGAGGTTAAACAGGCTCCAGCACCAGTTAAACTGGAAGGCGAGAAGAAGGAGAAGGGTGAGGAGGAGAAGAAGGAGGAGTCTAAGGAGCTTAGTGAGGAAGCCCTCTCAGAAGGTTTCTCAGCACTATTCGGTTGAGCCTGTTGCGGGTTCTAAATCCTTTCTGAATTCTTGTAAATATTTTTGAACCGTTTTATTCTCTTGATGTCTTCACTAGTTTTCCTCGATGACCATTACCTTTTACTTTTCTCCCGTGGAGCCTGGATAGTTTCTCCCGGTATTCTCTG
>NZ_JBMFMW010000153.1:0-1604 GCF_049970475.1 Desulfurococcus sp. | reverse complement strand
ATTGTCACCTATCAACCCAGTATAAACCCCTCCTCTAAACACCAAAAAGACTCCAGCCCACACCTTAGAGCGGAGAGGAGATCACAGGTAGAGGATTGAGAAGTCGCGGGCAACAATAGTGTTTGAGAAGAATCTCAATGCATCCCTCAATACTTCCTCATCACTATGCCTCGCACTTATATGTGTCAACACAAGGGATGCAACCCCGGCTTCGATGGCTGTCAGGGCTGCATCCTTAGATGTTGAATGATACTCCTCATGTGCCTCACTACTCATCTCACTCGTAAACGTTGACTCATGGATCAATACATCTACTCCTTTGCAGTTCTCAACAATAGTATTACAGGGCATAGTGTCCCCGGTATAGCACAGTGATTTCTTACCTATTCCAACACGGAACCCATAGGCTTCCACACCGTGTTGAACCGGGTATGCTTCCACGCTGATCTTCTCATCACGATAGACCTCGCCACTGGTTATCATCGTTAGCTCAAGGGGGAAGACCGTTCTCATCAACTTCTTCTCGACTACGACCTTGATATGCTCTTCCACCTCTTTTGGGACAACTAGTTTAAGAGCCTCTTTCCTATCCATTAAACCCATTGTCTGGAGAAGCCCGAAGAGCCCGAGATAGTGGTCTCCATGGGGGTGGGTTACGAAGACAGCCTTCACCTTGATGGGGCTTAAACCAGCTTTAAACATCCTTGACTGGCATCCCTCGCCTACGTCTAGTAGGTATATGTTTGAATCCACTCTTAGGGCGATACAAGGGAGCCCCCTGGTAACCGGTATCGCTGCCCCGGTACCTAGGAAGAATACTTTAGTGCTCATTCTTTCTCACCACGTAGATTACTCTTGTAAGCCCTCCATGAACGTATTGATAATACCTTGATACCTCGGTGAAACCGTTGCGGCATAGCAGCTCACCCACTACTTCTTCAAGCTCTATTGGAGTCATAAAACTCATGTAGCTATTATTCCTTAGTATACTCCATGCTTTATCAATGAACATGCTGTATAACTCCAGATAGCTGTGGCCATGCATGCTAGCTCCTCTTCCATAGGGGGGATCGGTTGCTATGGCATCGACGCTGATTAAATCCAAGAGTGTGGAGTCGCCTAGAATAGGTATGGCATTTGTATTGTAGAATCTAAGGTTCTCCTCCATTCCATGAACAAGCTTCCAGTCTACTTCAACACCGATTCCCCTGATATTCATGGACCAAGCCTCCAGTAATATGCTGCCCGTGCCGGCGAAGGGGTCGAGTAACACCATCCCCTCCCTGATCCTCGTAAGGTTCACCAGCAGCCTTGACACATCAGGTGTTAACGCTATGCTTCTCTTATACGGCCTATGCCTTCCACTCCTATAGTACATGCCTTTAGAGTCCTGTTCAACAGTCTTCAACCCTATGAAGACTAATCCATCGCTAAACAATAACCTGAGATTAGATCTCCCAGTGTTCACTATTCTTACGCCATGCCTCTCCCCAAGGTATAAAGTATACTTCTCGGCGGTAGTGTTGCTAACGCTGTTTTTCAATATTGACGCGTGTACCTCACTATTGCCGAGCAAGTGTTTCTCCAGGATCACTGATGGATCA
>NZ_JBMFMW010000152.1:0-1638 GCF_049970475.1 Desulfurococcus sp. | reverse complement strand
AGCGGCTGCTGATTAAAATAGTATTTTAGTTATTAATATTTTTTATGTATTGTTTATACATATATATTAAATAACTTGAGTAATTACCTAATACGCTATTATCTTTATATTATCAATTAATAGATATATTCGCGGTATAGCTAACAATATTGCCCGTCATTATCTCGATCCATGAAACAAGCTTGAATCCTGCCTCGACATCAATGTTAAGCGAATTACCAATATATCCTGGAACAGGCAGGTTACTGCATTTTATTTCTCCCCAATAAGGCTTGTTTCCAATACCTGTTTTAACCGGAGGGTAGACGTATATCTGTATTACGGGATTTACTACGCCTTCATGAGTAGCTATTGATACATTGATATTCCTTAGGGTTGCTGTAACTACATCATTGTTCTCGACGACAAGTCCAACCCATACCGTGGATGCATTATCCACATGGATCATAAGTGACCTATTATCGGTTGAAAGAACCACATCATTTACGCCTTTACACACGTACTCGTTTGCTGCAAATACTTTCCAAGAGCCTATTTCAAGATACGGCTTCCTTATATGAATGTAAATGTTCGCCTTTAAGCTGTCATACCACATTGAGTATCCTGCCGAAGCAGTAATGACTGCTATAAGCAGTAATGCGAACACGATAATACTAATTTCATATTCATGCATAATTAAATCAGCTCGGCCATGATAAGAGATAACATATAGTACTTATAAACCAAGTGTATAAGACATACTTTAAACCAGCCGAGGATTCCTCTAGATACCAACTAATTCATGGATATACAAGATTAGAAAAACCTGTTTTTGAAAACTAGCTGGACTGGGATTGAGGTCCACTGCTCTCCTTCTTTGCTTCCTCCTCGATCTCCTTTTCTATCTCCTCAATGGGTTTAGGAGGAGGTGTTGTTGCAAGTGTGTACCCTATCCATCCAAGTATTCCGAAGACTCCTGCAACAGCTATTAGTAGCGTTAACTGCATTAATAGCCCTGAATACTGTGTGAAGAATAATACGTAGGCATAGATTAGCACTACAATGATCGATATTGCTAGCAGGCCCCATCCAATCACTTGATCCCTACTCAAAACCCTGACCCCCCGTTAATTAATATCCATGTATTATTCATAAAAGGAGAAATATATATAAATAAATATGAAAAGGATGTTAAAGCTAGCCCAGCTCAGCAACTATCTCGGCTTTATCCCTGAGTATCCTGGCTTTCCCGCCAGTTGGTTGAACCAACTGTGTTCCACAAACCTTGCAGCGCGCTGGAAATGTCGAATGACTAAATACTATGTTCTCGGCACCACAGGTCCTACAGATAACCTTGTAGAATCTGCTTCTCGGGGCGGGTATCAATATCTTCGTCTTCTTCAACGCCCTCCCACCTCTACTAGCTCAGCCTTCTTAAGCCTGATGCCCTCCCTGTGTATTATATACCCGCATTTCGAGCATTTCAGCTTCAACACTGTCTTCTTTGTTACCTTGGCAAACCTCTTCTGCTCAGGCTTCCTCTTCGAACCATAACCCTTCTTCTTCCTGGCATATCTCCGTTCTCCCTCTGAGAGGCTCCTCCTCTTGCCATGCTTATATATCGTCACGCTATGCTCGGTATGGGTCCTGCATTTAGGG
>NZ_JBMFMW010000151.1:0-1785 GCF_049970475.1 Desulfurococcus sp. | reverse complement strand
AGTGAGCCCGGGCCAGGGGCTAACCCCGCTAACAAAACATCAGCGGGGAAACGCTTAATCCTGTTAGAAGCCCTTAAAGGTGTAAGCCTTGATAGTAATCGAGATCAAAGGCAGAGAGGTCACCGCATACAAAGCGTCAATGAGAGATATATGTGAAGCTGTCTATACGTTGACTATGATCATACCCCCCGGTAAAACAACATCATACTCGAGTATAGCTAGGCTACTCAAGATACATCCCCGGGTAGTAGCTTACTGCCTCTCCATTAATAAACACCCGGTTATCATCCCCTGTCATAGGGTCGTTTATAGTGATGGAGGAATAGGTGGTTTTTCACTAGGAGGTAGCCATGTGAAGAAGAAGCTATTAAGCCTGGAAGGTGTGGAATTCCTGGATGGACACGTTAAAGAAGACTATATAATGGACCTGGAATCCAGCATCCTAAGTAAAACCTCTTAGAGTTTTTATCCAGTATAATGAATCCCGAGCTAGGTGAAGAACAACTAATTATTTTAATATCCTGGTCGCATTTAAATAACATGGTTATAGGTGGTGAGTTTGAAGGCTTTCTGCATGGTGTTAAACAGGAAGATAATGCCAGTTATTAAATCCTATCTAGCGGTGAGGCTAGTTAAAGAACTAGGGTTCACACAACTTGAAGCAGCCAGAGCACTAGGTATGAAGCAGTCAGCCGTAAACTATGCTTTAACGGGAAAGAGGAAGCCTAAGTATTATGAATCAGTCCTTGGAATACCAGGCCTTAAGAACTTGCTTGATGATACTGTAGAGGATTTCAGGAAGGGAAGAGTGAGAAACCTGGATCAATGCAGTATATGCCGCTCCCTATTCTCAAGAGGCCTCTACAAGGAGGTTCTTAACGCTGTTGACGAGCCTATTGAAGAGATCAGTGGAGTTGGTAGGCTTTAATCTCGCACACGATACATTACAACTGAAAGCTTGTCCCTTGGGGCGGAGAGGAGGCTGGTTCCAGGAATTATTTATATCGGGTTATAGTTGATTTAAAGCCGGGATAAAGATATATTTGCTCATGATTACCATTTTAAATATTTTGAAGGAGTAAATCTATTTTAGGTGGCATTTTCCGTGGCATCAAGTGGCTTCGAGAAGGTAATAATAAGGCCTATATCTAAGGAGGAAGCATACGCATTACTATATGATGTAGCCACTCTTATATCAAACATGAAATCCTTCACAATAACAGCACGCGATCCATCCACAAACGAGGTCTCAGCCGTCTTAAGCAGGAGGTCTATTCTAGGAGTAACAAGGATTCCCCTGAAGATAAGAAGCGAGGTCAAGAGTGATGACATAATCCTAATGTATTTCAACTCAGATGCATTTAAGGCACAGATAGAGTATAGGCTTGTACCAGTCTTCTATGCCTTACATATTAATTTAAGGGCTGTGTGCGAGGGAGGAAACGCGGTGTTGTGTACAAGCGTCATCGAATCATTCACCAAGGAGTTAGAGGATGTATTAAAGAAGCCGGTAAAGCCAATGATAACTCCACCTAAGCCAGCCCCAAAGCCAGCCGAAGTAGCACCTCAAAGAGTTGAAACCCCGCCACAGGAAGCAGTAAAGCCACAAACCCCCCAGCCTCCCCCACCCACGTTATCTCCCACTCCACCTAAGCCTACTCAACCAGAGAGGATACTGGTTCCCCAGGAAAAAGAAACTATAGATATTACTAAATTATTTGACGAGGTATCGATTGCAATGGCACTCATAAACTCAGACCTAGTGTCAACAGGTGAGTTAACCGT
>NZ_JBMFMW010000150.1:0-1837 GCF_049970475.1 Desulfurococcus sp. | reverse complement strand
ACTTAACTCTTTTCTTCAACTCGTTATACATTTCAACAGGGTCTCCGAGCCCGATGCGCCTTCCATATACTTCGGGGCACGTGCTCACCACTTCTATGAATCTAAACCCCTTCATACCTAAAGCCCTGTAGAAGAACTGCTCTATGTAATGCGGTGTCGTTACACTAGCCCTAGCCACATAGTTCGCGTTCAGCGATGCCACGACTTTTATGATATTCAATGGAGGCTCTGGATTACCATGAGGAGTCGTCGTAGTTTTAACCCCAAGGGGCGTCGTAGGTGCTACTTGGCCGCCCGTCATCGCGTAAACGAAGTTCGTGAACATGACTGTGATCATATCTATATTCCTCTTAGCGGCGTGGAGTAGGTGGTTGCCCCCAATGCCGGCGATATCTCCATCGCCCCCTACAACTATTAATGTTAGTTCCGGGTTTGCGAGTTTAACGCCTGTCGCGAACGGTATCGCCCTACCGTGGAGGACGTGTGCTGAATCATAGCTAACGTAAAAGGCCATTCTAGCACTACACCCTATACCTCCAACCCATACCACTTTATTCCTATCCACTACCCCCTCACTGATTCTTTTATCAAGCGCCCTGAGCATGGCTCCTAATCCTATTCCAAGGCCGCATCCGGGACAGTATAATGTGGGTATCCTGTCGAGTCTAAGGTGCTTGTCAAGCTGATGTATGTATCTAGGGGTTACAGCCATTGCTCCACCGCCTCGATTACTTCTTTCACAGTGGGTAGTTCAAGGCTTACAACGGGGGCTGAATACACCTCTCTATCTCTAAAAATGCGTTTCATATCGAGGAATAATTTACCCATATTATTCTCTACGACAATCACCCTATCTATCCTGCTTGATACACTATTATAGATCCTCTCCTCGTCTAATGGCCAGAGGGTTTTCGGCCTGAGCATGCCGGCTTTAACCCCTCTACGCCTCAGCTCCCTTATTGCTGCATAAACTGTTCTAGCTGTTGAACCATATGAAACCAGAAGTACCTCGGCATCGTCAACCATGTATGTTTCCTGTTCATACACGTAGCTAATGTTCTTCACTATTTTAAGCATTAGTCTCAAGACGCTGTTCTTGTGATACGTGTTTGTAGGAGCATAGTATCCTCTCTCATCATGAGTTAATGATTCGACAAGCACGTTATAGCCCTCCCCGAAACACGCCATTGGTGGAATCAGGTCGTCTCCGGGCATATATGGCTTATAATTATCTTTACTAGTAGGTTTCTTCCTCTCAATGATCTCGACCTCACCTCTTTCATAGATAACGAGTGGTTCCCATAGATGAGCTATCACGGCATCGCTTAGGAGTATTACAGGTGTTCTAAGTTTTTCAGCAGTATTGAAAGCCTTAATTGTTAAATCATAGGCCTCCTGTACACTCCAGGGGATATAACTAGGGATAATATAGTCTCCGTGTGTCAGCCACCTGACTTGAAAAACATCCGCCTGAGTAGTTTTTGTCGGTACACCAGTACTTGGCCCAGTCCTCATGACGTCCACGATAACTATTGGGGTCTCACTCATCACAGCTAGTCCTATTCCCTCGGCCATAAGCGATAATCCAGGGCCCGAGGTAGCTGTCATGGCCTTAGCTCCAGCCCATGATGCCCCTATTATGGCATTAATAGAGGCTATCTCATCCTCCATTTGTATCACGATGCCTCCTTGCCCTGGGAGATGCTCTGCAAGGTACTCCATTATCTCAGAGCTAGGCGTGATAGGGTATCCTGCATAGAATTTTAAACCAGCAACTATAGCGGCTTCAGCGATAGCCATGTTACCAGAGGCAAAGGTTTTCCTCACTTTGAAGCCA
>NZ_JBMFMW010000149.1:0-1859 GCF_049970475.1 Desulfurococcus sp. | reverse complement strand
GCCACTGATAGGTCTGTAGTAGAGACTCCTAAACATGGGTGGGCTGAGGTTGACCCGGATCTCTTATGGTACCAGGTTTGTAAGCTAACATCATCCATCGTAGAGGATAACTACGATATTCTAGCTCTAATCTTTAGCGGTCACATGGCAGGTGTTATCCCTGTGGATAAGGATGGTAACGCTCTTAGGAAACTTATAATGTGGATTGATGAGAGGGCTTCAGGTTACCCGAAGAGCTTGTGGCGTGGCCCCCTTAGAGTTAAGGGTTACAATTTGTTTGATTTGCTAGAGTTCATATACATAACCGGGGGAGCTCCTGGGAGAACTGGTAAGGATCCCTTATCTAAGATACTGTGGATTAAGGATATGGAGCCTGATGTGTGGTCCAAGACGTACAAGATACTTGGGACTAACAGCTTTTTAATCATGAAGGCTACAGGCTCCTATGTAATTAGTCCAGATGACGCTGCTCTCACATGGCTTGTTGATACGCGGAGTTTCAGCTTCAGATGGAGTCGAAGACTTCTAGATAAGTATGGTATTAGGGAGGAGATGTTACCCCGTATAATCGACTCTACCAGGATAGCCGGGTTCCTTACTAGAGACGCTGCCCAATGCCTAGGTTTAAGGGAGGGTATCCCGGTCGTAGTCGGCTCTGGTGACATGACTAGTGCCGCTATAGGCTCGGGTGCTATTAGAGAGAACGAGGTGCACATCTACATAGGAACTAGTGATTGGGTTGCATCTCACGTTAGGAGAAGGAAGGTTGATTTATTTAATTACATAGGCTCCATACCAAGCGGGATCCCCGGATACTACCTCCTGGTTGCAGAACAGGAGGTAGCTGGAGGAGCTCTAGACAAGATACTTGAGCTACTTGAAATGAAGGGAATGTATGAGGAAGCCTTGGCTCTCGCTGAAAAAAGTAATCTAGGAGCTAGGGGGCTACTCTTCACACCTTGGCTCTACGGTGAGAGATCCCCCATCGACGACCCCCATATAAGAGGGGCTATTATAAACATGAGCTTAGTCCATAGCAAGGGTGATTTGATAAGAGCTGTACTTGAGGGGGTAGCTTTAAACATAAAATGGGTTTATAACATTGTTGAACGTATGACTAGAAAACAAGAGTATGTAAACATCGTAGGGGGAGGAGCGAAAAGCGATCTCTGGTGCCAAATAGTAGCTAATGCTATAAACCGGGTTGTTAGGAGAATCGCTGAACCCCAGGATACAACACTTAGGGGAGCATCTGTGATAGCCGCTGTAGCGTTAGGATTAACTAGCTTTGAGGATGCAGTAACGAGATTTAAGGTAGATAGAGAGTTCAAACCAGAACCGGAAGCTGCGAGATCCTACGAAAACCTGTTTAAAGTATATGTTAAAGCCTACGGGAAGCTAAAGGATTTAATGAGAGAGCTATCCTCAATACATTGGTAACCATCTTGAACCCGTTTAAAATACCACTTCGTTAACAACCTTCAATACGAGGTCGTCAACAAGACTAGGCTCTAATAATCTTATGGCCTCGTTAATGAGGATTACAGTCTCATCACTTAGCGAGACGCCTTTACCGAGATTTAGTGTTTCTAGGAGTACCGTTATATCCTTAACTAAGGATGATACCTTCTCGATACTAACCGCTACCCTACTCCTCTTAACCTCCTCAACCGACTCACTTAGATCTCTGAGGAACTCCTCTACTAGCTTCTCATGGATAGGGCTTATGGTTAAATGAATGCTCTGCGGGAACCCCATGTGGATAGAGCCTGGCTGAACTTGTAGAATCCACCCCCTCTTCCTCATCGCTATTGAGAGTTGTGTAAGGTTAATATCATCGCTTGTAAACGCTATCACGC
>NZ_JBMFMW010000148.1:0-1880 GCF_049970475.1 Desulfurococcus sp. | reverse complement strand
GGATAAATGGTGCTTCAATACCCTTCTCCCTTAGAATTATCATTGCCTCCTGTACTTTCCCATGATACCCGTATACATAGACCCTTTTATATCGGTAGAGGCCTTCTTCAACAAGGCTCGCGAATAACTCTGGAACCCCGTCCTTGAATGGCCGCCTATAATTAGGGTTACCATAAGTTGATTCCATCACGAGTACATCCAGATCCTTCATCACCTGTGTTTTGCCGTCAAGTTTAAAATCACCTGTATAGCCAAGTCTAAGCTCCCTGTACTCAACGTACACTTGTGCAGCCCCCGGGATGTGGGATGCCTGAAACAGACAGAGGGTCTCGTTGTCATCAATGACCAGGCACTCCTTATAGTTCAATGGCTTCTTCTTTAACCTGTAGTATGGTAGTAGATACTTATCAACGTAGTTAAGGGATTCAATTAGATCCAGGGTGATTGATGTAGCGATTATCATCTTAGAGTATTTGATACTCTCCTCCAAACCCCCTAAATGATCTACATGGGCATGTGTAATCACTCTAACTGGTTTCTCGGCATATCCATCAATCGATATGTTTTCACCCAGTATTATGGCACCGTTCTCCAGTATATTAATGGATTCAAGTAGCCTGGCATAGTTACCTGTAGACAGCATGAACCAGTATCCCCGCTTACTTTCTTACTTCATCTGAGACAGGCTTCCAACTACGGGTCTTAGAGTCATATAGAATCATGTTATCCTCATATAAGGCTTTCCAGAGCAAATATCCTTTTTCACCAAGTATCTTCTTCAAGTCCTCCTCGGTATTAGTCTTGGCCTCTTTAAACAGCTTCTCCTTGAACTCATTCCAAAACTCGCTGTCGACAGCGATTCTCTCCTTGCTTAAATGAAGTACCACAGCCCCCATTCTCTCGAAGTATGAGAAAAGCCTGTCACGCTGTATTCTAGCTGGTAACATGCTTTCAAACACTATTTTGTCCTCGCGGAGCCTCTCTATCCCGGTCTTATATGGTTTGCCAACCTTACCTTCACCACGTGTCTCACCCGGTTTAGCACCCTCCTTACCCTCAATACTCTTTATCTTTTCCTCTAATTCGTCAACTCTTTGAATCAGCTCAGCCAGCTGGCGCCTCATGTTTTCAAGGGGTGCCAAGCCTTTATTGATTTCATCCTGGATGAATTTTTCGAGGCGGGAACGCATCCTCTCTAGTTCTTCCGCCCCGGTTTTCTCGGTCATCGATAATAGTTCCCTGGAAAGTACTTCAATGATGTAGCTTGAGACATCCTTGAAGCCTAGCTCTAAAGCCTTCTTCTCTAAACTCTTATAGAGCTCCTCGTTTATCAATATCCTTATCTCTCTCTTACTATCTCCACTCATGGTTTAAACCTGAGAATATATTATTTATGCCGGCTTTATATCAAGATACCTTATACCTTAAAACACTTCCCTAGAGCGATCATTCACCAGTCCTAAAATACCCTTAAACCATGGGAGAAACATTGCCTGATCGATGCTGGGTGATACTGGTTAGCCCAGTGAAATGGTGATGTATATATGGCTGATCTACTTGTATGGGAAAACCCGACTTAAATACTTTACCCGGTGTAATTAAGAAGGCCATAGTTGAAGGGAGGGTAGTTATTGTTATTGGCGAATGCAGCATTGAGTACGAGGGTAGAAGTGCATCTAGGCTTGGAAACGGTGAGAGGATACTGATTATAAAGCAGGATGGCTCCGTTCTAGTACATCGCCCCCAAGGATACTCACCCGTTAACTGGCAACCAGAGACATCAGTGATAGAGGTCTGGACCGATGACGAGGTTATAGAGGACAAGCGCACGGGTTGCAGGGCGTGCGTCAACGTGACTGGCTGCCCAGCACTCTACATCG
>NZ_JBMFMW010000147.1:0-1903 GCF_049970475.1 Desulfurococcus sp. | reverse complement strand
AAAGAATATAATGAAAGATGCGCCTCAACGACGTGATCCAGTTGAGCATCGAGGGGTTTAAACTAGTTGAACTATATAAAAGTATCTCCGGCCCAAGGCTCGGGATAGCACATATACCAATACTGTTCAACGCCTTCGGGATAAATCTCAACAATATACGTAAAATAGTTTTTTATGCTAGTGAGAGAAACATACATACACTTATCATACCATACTCAGCTGCATTCGGACCCGTTATCGAGTTATACTCTAAAAACATAAGGGCCGAGGAGTTTCGCAGGAGATATGGTATAGATGAGGAGCATCCATATCTTAGAACACTTAAATATCTCTCAGCTAACTACGGGTTGAATATTATTTCCCCCGCAATAATGGAGCGCTCGGGGAGTAAATACTATGTTTCCACGGTATTTATATCCTTCGAGGACGTGGAGGAGCATTCATCCCAGAGAAAAATACTTGTATCAAGCGATGAGGAGAAGATAGGTGTTAACCCTGGACGTGAAATAATAGTCTTCGATGACCATTACCTGAAGTACATGGCTCTTATATCGCGGGAAATCCTAGTACCAGAGTTCGGTAGAATAGGATCTATGAGGGGCTGTAATACATTAGTGGCTACTATATCACCATTAAAACCAGTTGAAAACTATGTCGACATCGTGAAAACACTAGCACAAATGCTGGATAGATGGGTTATTCATGTAGGCGGAATATTCGTTGTTGAAGACAATAAGTATGTGTTAAACTCCATGATAGTGGATCCCGAGGGAAGGCTGGTTACAATATATAGTGATTCTGTCCCAACATTAATATCTATACCCTATAAGGAGATGACAAGTAGAATACATGAGGCAAACAAGGAGGAAACAATAGGTATCCTTAAATTTGTGTCAGGACAATTAAGAAGACTGGAAAAATAAAGGAATATCCGGGATAATATCGGGGAAAACTGGTGTAGGTGTCCACTTTGGAGGAAGTAGAGAAGGCTGTCCCAATTAAGGTTGCCTCATTAAACGACCTTGTGAGACTTGCAACGTCGACGATGGTTCCACACCAGTTTAACACGTATATTATTAAGTTCAAACACGGAGGGAAGACGTATCTGGGTATGCTAGGTGTTTTCAGAGATTATTATAAGTATTATGGAATCCCCGTATTCTACTATTATTCAACCGATATGGAGGGTATTGAGGAGGCGAACTATATTATAGTTAGCACCAGTGATGAAAAAATAGAGTTCTCCAAGAGCCCTAGGCCAGGCATAGCTATACCTATAATATCACTTGCTGAAAAACCGGTTTTCCTACCGGATGACATCTAGCGGGGACGGATGATAAGTCTCTTACCCATTACGACCCAGTATTCTACCTCTGAGCCTACTCCCAGCTTGTTTCTAATATCCTCCTCTATGGAGTCTTTTTCCACCTCAAAGGTCTCATACGTCTCCATATCCATAACCTGGTACATAGTGCCCATATCAGCTATTATTTGACCTACATGTTTCTCTATAACTGGGACCTCTACCTGGGTGTCGACAGGGGCTACGAGAGTTTTCTTAGCCTTTGAGAATAAACCTATCGCTACTACATTTGCTTTAGCACTTCCGTGTTTTCCCGTCTTAGCACGAGACATCTCGACTATTCTGCATGGTTCTCCATCTATTACTATAAAGCTGCCGACCTTCAGGTTTCCAAGGGTATCATATACCTTACTCATTGAACACCACCTATGTGAATTAGCTCACACATAAGCATTATTACACTATTTAAGCCCTAAAAATAAATTTCTCTTGATTAATACCTGGAATATTGGAACTGAAAGAATTATGGAGCATAAATGTTACCAGATTAGTGAACTGAGAAAACCGGGTAAATAGCATATGAAACACCCTCGATTAAAT
>NZ_JBMFMW010000146.1:0-1937 GCF_049970475.1 Desulfurococcus sp. | reverse complement strand
GCTATTGCTAGACATATCAGCATTCACAACATTAAGTAGGATTCAGATCGAGAGGGTTGAAGTATATTAACACTACTTGTTCACCAGCGCTTAATGATGTCCCGGACTATAATATATGCCCTGATCTTGATGAACTAGCTAGTAGGACCATAAGTATCTTCCTTCCGAGCTCTTCTCCTTCAACCCTTTTATCCAGGGTGAGCAATATAATCTTGTCACCAAGGTGTAATAATAGGTACTTGTATGGTGAGCCAACCGGTTCGATGACAGCGTAGCATGGATCCTGTGTCTTCAAGTATATGTTTTCAGCCAGTTCAAAGACCTCCATGGGTGTCTCCGGTGGCCAATAGGCTATCACGCCCTCCCTGTACCCAGCCACCACTGCATACTTAACTACGATACCATCGGCTATCAACGAGAGCTCCTCTCTTACTGCATCCATATAGCTGGATCTAGTAATCGCTGGGACCCTTTCTACATAATTCTCCATCAATACTATGCACCCACAATACTATCTCCTCTTCAAAGCCTTAAATACGATGGGTTTAGAAAAACTCGTCGGTCTCGTGGATTCGACGACTCGCCGAATAAACCATGAAAGCGTATATGTCTCCAAACCGTCGAATAAAGCGTTGAATATTTAAAAAGCCCCGTGTAAAACGAATTCTGGTGGCAAAGTATGCCCGGTAGGAGGAAAGGTAAAAAAGCAATAGTAGGCATTGAGGCAGCAATAGTCCTAATAGCGTTCGTAATAGTGGCTGCCGCGCTGGCATTCGTAGTATTAAACATGGGAATGTTCACAACACAGAAGAGCAAAGAGGTAATGAACCAGGCATTAAACGAGGCTAGCAGCGCACTAGAGGTTGATGGCTCGGTAATGGCATATGTGAGCACTAGTGGCAAGGTGGTCGCTATCTATATACCATTAAAGATATCACCAGGTCAGCAGGCAGTAGATCTATCAACAGATAAAATAGATGTAGTAGTGAGACTACCTAATGGCACCTTCCTAAAGGTAAACAGCGGTGTTGCTGCACCAGCTAGTACGCCGGTTAACTTAACGAGACTATATGAAGATAGTGCCACTAGCACTAGTATAAATGCAACGTTCTACATAGTACAGTCACTGCAGAATAAAGGTGTACCAGCCTTCAATGTACTAGAGGTTGGTGAAAAAGCATTATTAGTAATATATCTCCCAACGGATCTCGAGCTGGGACCTTATCAATCATTCACGGTTGAAATAAGGCCTCTCGCTGGTGCACCATTAACTATTGAGAGGATGATACCTCCAACACTGCCAGTAGGAGAGGTTATTAATCTTGTGTAGGGTTGAAGAGGTGTCTTAAATGTATAATCAGTTTTTTCCCGCCATTCATCTCATGTAGTTGTCTAGGGGTGTGGTTTAATGCTAAGCCGTGGCTTGGCTAGGGGTTTAATGCTTGTGGGCTTGACTGGTTTGATGCTTAGCGCGGCCTTGTTCATGGTTTACTATGTATTATTAACATACTTGTTTACCAGTTACCCAGGAGTTTTCAGTGTTACAGGTGGTGTTTTAGCCGGTTTGCTCGTTTTGTTTCTAGCTAGGTATTTTCTTCATGTAGCAGTTGATGCATTCCACGTATTGTACTTGTCCTGGAAAAAGGTTTTGAGAGGGTTAGATACATGTGGGTGAGACAATTGACTCTATCTGGCCCTGTAAATGCTGGTTCTGCCGCTTATTCACTAGACGAGTGCTCGGCTACTTTATTAAGAGGGATCTACAGGGGCTTGAATGCACTGGAATGGCTGGCAGGGGTGGTGGTGTAGTGGCTAGTAACGAGCTTGATGTAGCTAAGGAGCTTAAAGCGTTAAAGGAGGGACTCGAGGAGTTGAAGAGGTCTCTCGCCGAGGTGAAGGCTGTAATAGCTGATTTAACAGGCCCCTTCAGCCTTTAC
>NZ_JBMFMW010000145.1:0-2034 GCF_049970475.1 Desulfurococcus sp. | reverse complement strand
GTGCTGCACCAACATGGTCTAGGTGGGCATGTGATATTATTAACCCGCTTATTTCAAGGGGCTTCACATGATGAGGGAGCCTAGGTAAATCCCTTTCATCGAAGTTTACCCCGTAATCCAGTAGGAATTTCTGAGAGCCATCCTCAATAAGATACGCTGCCCTACCTACTTCTCTACCTCCTCCCAGCACCTTAATCTTCAACATTGTATCACCAAAGTCATGGTAAACAACTCAATGAAACCCATTGAGGGAAACATATTTTTAGTGCTCTACCATATTGATTTATAGTCAAGCTTTTTATAACTTGGTGTTTATCATGTTCGCATCTAATCCACGAGAGTTAAAAAGGCTTCTGAAGAAGATGGGTATTGATGTCGAGGAGTTGACTGGTGTAAAAAGAGTTGAGATAGTTCTCGAGGACAAGAAGATACTTGTTAAAGAGCCACAGGTACTAGTATTCAAGGCGAGTGGACAGGTATTCTACCAGGTTTCAGGCATCCCGGAGACAATTCAGCAAAGCGAGGAAGCTAAGCAAGTTGAAGAAGTGAAGATACCCGAGGAAGACATAAGGTTCGTCATGGAACAGACAGGGGCTAGTTACGAGAAAGCCAGGGAAGCTCTATTAAAGACAAGGGGAGATATTCTGCAGGCAATAATGATTCTCAGAGAAGGATGAAGGATCCATGCGAAGCATGGATACACCACTACATGTTAAGGAGTCTTTCACATCGTACAAGGTTTTAAGTAAACCACACTACCTGCTCGGAGTATACTATGATGGAAAGCTGGGGAAAGCAATACTAGAGTTCCTCGATGAGGATGGCAGTAAACTGGTAAAAATAATGGATCCAGTTGGGCATAAGCCATATTTCCTAACAGATCTAAGCATTGACGAGATAAAATCATTAAATGATATAGCCAGGGATAAGTATGTCGAAGGCTTTGAGGAAGTATATAAGACTAACCCGTTAACCATGAAGAAGATCAGAGTCACCAAGATAATCACGAGAGACCCATTAGCAGTGAAGAAGCTAAGGTCAAAGATGCCTAGTAACGCCTCTGTATGGGAAGCTAAAATCAAATACCATAATAACTATGTCTATGATAATGGATTAATCCCGGGAATGAAGTACATCATCGAGAACGATGGCTCCAAGCCGAGAATAACACTGGTGAAACCCGAGATACCGTTAACACTGATACAATCGTTAAGGGAATTATTTAAGAATGAGCCCGAGGAAACTATTAAACTAGCCGAGGACTACCTACTACTATTTGAGGAGGCGCCACCAAAAGCATTGAGAATAGCTATCGATATCGAGGTGTATACGCCCTTTAAAGGTAGAATACCTAATCCAAGACAGGGAGAGTACCCTGTTATCAGTATAGGGCTTTCATCAAATAATGGCTTTAGAAAGGTACTTCTACTGGGGAGAAGATTCAAAGAGAGATTCGACTACATGTCTGATGACTACCCTGTCGATATTGAGGTTGAGGTATTCGACTCAGAGAAGGCGTTGATCCTTGAAACTCTCAAGACTATTTCAAGGTACCCTGTAGTACTCACTTATAATGGGGATAACTTCGACTTAATGTATATTTATACAAGGGCCATAAGACTAGGGATACCGAGACACACAATCCCATTCATCCTCGGCGAGGACATGGTTAGAATTGATACAGGGATACACCTAGACCTCTATAAGTTCTTCTCGAATAGAGCCGTGAAGAACTATGCCTTTGGAGGCAAGTACCAGGAGGAGAAGCTTGATGCGGTGTCCTCGGCACTCATCGGCATATCTAAAATAGGGTTTGAGGAGGCGATCGGCGATATCTCGGCATCCCACCTTATAGCTTACAACATGAGGGACGCCGATATAACTCTACAGTTAACTATATTCAGCAACGAGCTTGTATGGAAGCTAATGATTCTACTAGCCCGTATTTCCAAAACGAGTATCGAGGATGTGTGTAGACGACAGATATCTAACTGGATACAGAACCAGTTCTTCTGGGAGCATAGGAGGCTGGGA
>NZ_JBMFMW010000144.1:0-2046 GCF_049970475.1 Desulfurococcus sp. | reverse complement strand
CTGCTTGTTAAAAACTCTTGTTTCAATCACACTTTTTTTACCTCACCAACCTTACTCGACGTGATACAGATTTCACCCATAACCTCAATGAACCTATTCTGTGATCTAGCAATGGTAAGCTGATTCATTATTGAATTAACCTCTTCATTTTTAACTAGCTCGGCTTGCTAGGGGGGTAAAATTTATAAATAGGGAGAGGGGGATTTATTATTGAAGGGGAGGGGGTTGATATGGAAGCGCTTACCATTAAGAAAGTTATAGGGAAACATGTTTACGGCGAGCTCTATGAGTGCGACCCAGGGATTTTAATGAATGAGAAGGATTTAGTAGAAATAGTTAAGAAGGCAGCTGAAATAGGTGGTTTCACATTACTTGATGTAAAGGCGTGGAAGATCAACCCTGGCATAAGTGTTGTTGGCATAGTGTTGGAGAGCCATATAAGTATTCATACGTGGCCCGAATTCGCTTTTGCCACAGTGGATGTATATACCTGTGGCACTAAAGGCGACTCGGTTAAAGCATACAAGTATATTGTTCACGCTTTAAAAGCCAAAAGGCATACATTAAGAGTGGCGAGTAGGGACTACGAGGATAATTAATGATTGAAACGGATATATGCGTGATTGGTGCTGGCCCAGCTGGGTTGAGCCCTCTTGTTTTTATTGGGAACAGGGATGCAGTTATTTTCGAGGAACATAGGCAACCCGGGATCCCTAAGCATTGTAGTGGGCTAATAGGGATTGAGACACTCAGGTTAATGAGGAGTTATGTGGGCGATATTACTGATGCATCCTATAATACAATACTATTCCACGCTTTTAACCGAGTATACGAGGTATCCTATAGGGATAAATTCGTATTCCACATTAACAGACCACTGCTAGAAGAGAAGCTTGCCTCACTCGTCGAGGGAAAGGGACATAGAATACTCTATGCTTCTACAGCTAAACCGGTAGGAATCAATACCATATCTATTGGAAGTGTTGAATACCAGTGTAATATGATACTTGTAGCCGAGGGGGCTAGCGGGAGGTTTAGACGCTTTTTCATAAATCCCTATCCTGGATTTATTGTTGGAATCCAGTACTTGTCTAGGATTGAAAATGTTGATGTTGATACTATATATATAAGTTATTCAGAATTCACACCTGGCTTTTTCTCATGGATTATACCATTGGATAAAGACACGGCTATAATAGGAGGAGGATTCGATGAACCCCGCGTAGAAATAATTGAGAAAGCACTTAAGCGTATAGCCACTATCTACGGGGTAAAACCAGGAGGAGTGAACGAGAAATTCGGTGGGATAATACCGAGAGACAAGCCATTACTGGATCCAGTCTATGCTGGTAGAGTAGTGTTCCATGGGGATAGTGTCCCATTAACTAAACCATATACGGGAGGCGGGCTCCACTATATTTTTAAACTATCAAAACACCTGGGCGAAGCCATAGATAACAATAGTCTCAGTAGTTATAGGAGAATTTACCATAGTGCTGTCCATAAATTACTTCTAGAGCATCAAGCTTTAAGCATACTTAGAAAGATATCCATGGGGATACCAGTGCCCTTCATAACGGGTTTAAATAAGATAGGGTTCTTCACGCCAAGCGACTACGATAAACATTATGCGCTTATATTTAAAACAATACCACTAGTACTGGGGGGCTTACTCCACTTCCTAGCTAGTCCCCTAAGAGATCATTGGATACATAGAAATCATAAACAAGTGTTCCCAACCTAGGCAAGGTGTTCCAAGGTGATATAATCCACAATACCCGGGATGCTGCGAATTCTTCTGGCCTCCCTGAGTTTAATCTCCGCATAGTATTCCAGCAAGTCCCTTGGGAATATGGGCCTCAAGTACTCATTATCGCTGATAAGGTATTCAACAGCCTCCTCTAAACTCCTCGGAAGCCTCCTCAGTTTTCCCTCCCGTTTCTCATATACATTATAGCTGATCGGGTCCCCTGGATCTATTTTCCTCTTTACCGTTTGTCCCTAGAGGCTGTTCTGTGCTTTTTAGGGTCATTTAGGGTCGCCTCT
>NZ_JBMFMW010000143.1:0-2071 GCF_049970475.1 Desulfurococcus sp. | reverse complement strand
GGTGTGGGTATGTATCCACCGAGATCGTACCATCCGTAGAACCATGGTTGCCTCCCCTCACGTCTAGCCTCAGACGCTTCCTCCTCTCTAGCTCTACATGCTTCAGCTTCACTACAGATTCTGCCCCCACCTCTAGTACCTCTTATCATGGTTCTACACTCGCTCTCACCCCATGCTATATACCTGAGTAGGGGTTCTGGTAGGCTATCCCTCCTCTCATGTAATACTAGTATGTAGGCGTCCTTGCACCTAGCTCCGCCTCCTCTCACTCTCACCGCAGAGCTTCTAATAAGCTCCCAATCATCCCTAGTGAAGGTGAAGGTTTTAACGCACCTGGAGGCTGTTATAGCCGGGACTAGATACCTATTTACAGCTTTTCCGAAACCATTAACATTTTTTTCCCATGTTTTGATCTTATCCTCGCTGAAGTAGAAGAAATCCTTAGCACCTAGGTCGGGTCTTCTACCGTTATCCAAGGCCCATATAGACCAAACACTATTACCCCTGCTCGGTTTAAACCACTCCCCAGATCTGATCATTAACCTACCTTCATTAGCTAACTCCTCAAGTCTATCAACCACACCCTCGACACCGGGGAAGAATAGGCTTACCCACTTCCTATTCCTCGGCATATCACCTTGTCTAACTTGGGTGAAGTACACTCCATACTCCTCTCTACACCTGCTCAATAGATTGACATCGAGGGAGCCATCGCTCATCATAGCGTTCTCTATACAAGCTAGAGTTTCGTCTAGTATCTTCTCCGCCTTCTCCACATCTAACTCTACACCCTTCACTCTAGGTGGTATCCTCACCAATGTCACGACATTGTTGTCCCGATGCTCCTGCTTAGGCTCCTTCTCCGCTAGTATTATGACAGTCGATATTAACGCCTCGAATAATCTAAACGAGATGTCTATGAGAGCTCTGATCTTGAAGTTATCTAGTAGGAATCTTCCGAAATCCACACCGTAATCTGTTTGAAGCCACATATTAGATATTATCATGCCAAGCCTCCCACCCTCCTTGAGTAGGTTCTTCGCAGCATGCATTATCCAGTAGACGTAAATACCGGGCTCCCTACCCCTTCTAAGATCAGCTTTGAGATGGTAGTCCTCAAGCTCCTTCTTTAACTGCTTCACTATGAGCTCCTTGGTAGCATCGGGTATTTCAACCCACCTAGTGTAAGGCGGGTTACCTATGATAGCGTCAAATGCCTCCAGCTTTTTACCGAAAACGTTTATACCATGTATTAGAGTGAAGTAATCCCTAGTCTCGATGTTAAGCTTCGATATGGGGCATCTAGGCTCCATTAACATGAGGTGTACCGCTGTAAGGTTGGATGCAAAAGCATTGATATCAACTCCGTAGAGGTTATTTAAAATATCTTGATGTTCATTGTAATTCTCTCTACAAGACGGGAATTCACCCTTATTGTAGTCTTTATTGAACTTGAGCATTAACAATCTCTTATACGCTTCTATAAGAAAAGTCCCCGAGCCGCACCCTCCATCGAGAACCTTATCATCCCCGGTTCTAATAGCCCATCTGGTGATAAGCCTAGCTATCGCTGGTGGTGTGTAGAACTGGCCTAGCTGGTGTCTCTCCCTTGGGGGTAGAAGACCCTCATACACGTAGCCTATTATACCCGGTAGGTATTTGAGCTCATTCTTCCACGAGTCAACGAGATCTATTATGGCGTTAACCTTGTTAACCGCCTCAACACCACTAAGAACTATCTCGTCGTAAAGCCCGGTATTAAATATGGGGGTGAAATCCGCCATCCCATGCTTATTCCTAAGCTTAGAGGATACTAGTTTAAACATGTGGTTTAACATTTCAATCATGTCATTAGGGGTGCTTATAGTGAACCTCCTCCCGTCTACTTCAACCTCCTCCGAGTAACGTACAGGCTTCAAAGCAGGGATTAGGTGCCCGTAGTGGAGCTCAAGCACCTTATAGGCCAGGATCTTGTTAGCTAGAACGTACGCCATCATCTTAGTAAGATTATCGAATGATATCAGCTCCCCGACACTCCCAGGTCTAGAGCATAGCGAGACCGAGGATAGAT
>NZ_JBMFMW010000142.1:0-2095 GCF_049970475.1 Desulfurococcus sp. | reverse complement strand
TGAAGAATGTAATCGCATGCATAAACCTATTCCTGAAGCACTCTGCAAGCCCAAGCAGGATGCAGGGGAACAAGGATGAGGGGATGAAACCAGCTTATATAAACCTACATGGGACCTGAACCCCCTGGTTTTATATACCTTGTTAGGAATCCTATCGCTAAGCCTAATACTAGCAGTAATATAGCCAACGGCACGTCAACTATGGGTTCTTGTAATATGTATGTCCTGGTGTTGTTAACACCCTTTATTGTGATGGTTTCAGTTGTTGTCACTATAATGCTTGTAGTTGATGTTATCACATATGGAACGGAGAAGGGGTAGTAGATAGTTCTCCTCTCAGTTAATGTGGTGGTGACCGTATATGTATAAGATTCCGTCTTAGTCGTTGTCACTGTTGTCGGTGATGGGATTGTCACAGTGGTTGTCGTGGTTTTCGTGGTCGTGGCTGTCACAGTATAGTATGCCCTACCCCCTGTGCTAAAGGAGTATATTATCCAGGAATACGAGTTTACCTCAGGCTCTATAACATATCCCGCGATATACACTCTATCGGAGTCACTGGATGCTTTACCAATAAATAGGAAGCCACCCTGCATCAGGCTTTTGAAAGCCACCGTGTTAAGGTTTTTATCCAATACCTGGAGGTATTGTTTTCTTTCCCCGTATAATTCATTTGTTCCGAAGACATAGATTAATTCCCTGGCATACGCTATTTTAATCGCTGGGGAGAAATCGAGTTTCAAGCTACCAACGACATCTCCATACATGTCGATTTTCAACACGGCCCCGCTATACCCTAGCGTGATATACGCGTACCCGTCTTCATCGAATACTATCCCGGTTGCACCGTAATAACTTGTCGAGTTAATACTGCTTATTCTCGTAAGGTTAGCGCTTAGGATTTCGATCCATAACATATCACTTGAATTATTAAACCCCATCGAGCCAACTACCCATATGTCCCTGGTCACAGGATTCACCCCTATAGCTCTCGGCAAATCACTCATTACACCATCGATACTAGGATTCGCGTTGTACGTAGCTAAGACTACTCCTAGAGCACTGGGATCTCGTTTCTCAACCACCCACTCCTCTCCCCCGGGATCGCTCCCGAACCCAGATATATAGACGTAGCGTCCATCATACGTCACACTCGATGCCCCTGAGGGTGGTTTATAATTACCGAGGTAGCTTTCCATGAGGTTTAAGTCTAGGTCGAAGCCTAGAATAATCCATCTTCCAGCATACCAGTTGGATCCTTCCACCCCTACAACAATTAGTTTATCCCCGGCTACCGTGCAATCACTTAGAAGTAAGGATTCGCTGTAGCTACTACCATTCCAGGAGCTAATTAGTGAACCATTATATACACTCCTCTTCTCGATTACTGCTGGATACCCTATAACGTAGAGGTAATTCCCGCTGACGCAGGTGCTTGTAGCATAACTCGTTGGAGAGGAATTAGAATACTGTATCCATAGCGTATCTGCTATATCGTACACAGTTTCACCAACCGTTGTAACGATGGATGAAAGTAGGAGTAGCATTGTAAATATCGTGGCTAGGAAACCTATTGAAACATCTGGGCTCATGCTCCCACAAACATCTAATATACTCCATAACTATATATTCCTTAAGGATGTATTAACAATTTTTTATGGCGATATCCAGGTATCTAGGACTGGAGTGATTGGGAAATATTATATACCTAGTAACAAGTCGTGGGGATCATGGATCTACATGAGACTAGATCCAGGCTCTCTGCGGACTCCACACTGGATAAACCCGGTCTGAGGAAGGATATACTATCCCTTATTTACTCCTATAGATTCACTAAGATAAAGGTGAAGGGTGGAGGTAGGGAAGTATGGATCTATGGCGGCCCTGAGAGAGACTACGTGATCATACCTGGATCTTTCTGTAGTTGTATGGATTTCACTATCAGAGTTGTCTCCCGTGGGGAGACGCCATACTGTAAACACTTACTGGGGCTTGAGGTAGCACGTAGACTAGGTAAGTATAGGGAGATAGAGATGGAGGCGCAGGACGTAATCAAGGTTGTCAGGGAGGTGTTTGCCAAGGGATTCTCGAGGAC
>NZ_JBMFMW010000141.1:0-2099 GCF_049970475.1 Desulfurococcus sp. | reverse complement strand
CCGGCCTCCCTCCAAGGATGCGCTCGACCTCAGAGTACGGTACTCTTATCCTGCCACTAGGCGTTCGCACGACGTTCACTCTGCCTTGAGAGACCCACCGCTTAAAAGTCCTGTAGCTAATCCCAACAATCTCGCAGAACTCCCTAGGCTTCAACAACCTCTCCAACATTCGACCTCAACTGCCTATAAAATTTCCTCAATGACCCTAATAAACGTTTCTGCCCCTCACATTAATAGGCTTCACCAGTGTAGAGTTCATCCCCCTGCTAATATTAGTCCACGGTGTTACAACAAGCATGGTTCAGCCTACTCGTTAATGGGCGCCTCAAACTCCCTTGGATGGGCAATTGGAGGAGTCCTCGGGGGATACATAACTGAATACCTACCCTACTCCACAGGCATGTCCCTCCTAGGCATCCTAGTCTTCACGGGTTACATGTTTATCTATGCATCATACCCTGATGAAGTGGTCTATCCTAGAGCGGGGCTCAAAGATGTAGTTGAAGGCGTGAGGAGAGTTTGAATGCTCTTCATGGTTTCACTCCTAGCCTTCACCGGTACAAGGTTTTTCTTCAGCAATTACGTGCTAGTTGTTAGATCCATGCTGGGAGACCCCATGTTATTCGGGCTGGTGGTCAACACTATACCAGCTTTAACCGGGGCATTAATATGGCCACTACTAGGCAAGGCATTTGATAAGGGTAGCCCTTCCCTCCTTGTTGCAACAGCTATCCTCGAGTATGCTTTATTCATAGTTCTCTTCCTCCATGTGAGTGATCCACTAGTAGTAGCAATATTATGGGCTTTCCCAATATACCCCCTCCTAGAGCAGGGGTTAGTAATATCGATTTCGAGGAAGCTACCAGGTAAACTACAGTTGCTTGCATCAGGCATCTTCACCACCAGTATAAGCATTGCAGGGGCATTAATACTGGTTCTCGGGGGATACTTCAACAAAATAGATATGATAGGCTATACCTCACTCTTCATACTCTTCCGTAGTCTAGGATTCTTAATCCTCGGCACATTCAGGAGGAAGTGATATTGTAATTACTTACTCCTTGGCAGCCGCATCCTTTCATCTTCATGTATGCATCGATAGCCGCGTTTATTAATGGATGCATTACTGGTGAGTATGTTAATAACGGGTGTGAGCCATGCTGGAGTCCTATGATTAAGTCCTCTATCCTTAGAGAGCCCTGCACGGCTACTGCTATGGTGTTCGTTATTTCCGCTACCTCATTGCAGGCTCCAGCCACCTGTCCACCTATTAGTCTACCATCCTGGAGGAAGAGGAGCTTCACCTGTACCTCGCATCCACCGGGGAACCATACTGGGTGTCTGTTTACTGCTTTAGCCATCCCAACAATGTATGACACTCCCTGGTTCAATGCATGAGTCTCTATGTAGCCTGCAGCACCCATTACTATGTTACCTATCCTGGTTACTGTGACCGGTATCCTTCCCATCCTGCTAGGGCTTAAAGCCACGCCTTTAATAGCTGATACAGCTCTCCTAGCCTCCTCGCATGCCAGGGTAGCTAGCTTTATATCCCTCATGCCACTTGTGAGGAAGTCCCGTTTCACTATGCAGTCCCCTACAGCGTACACGTATGGCTTCCCTGTCTGCATGTAGTCGTTGACGATTACGCCCTGTCTCAACACGTCGAGGCCTGCTTTAACTGCTAACTCTGTATCGGGAACCCATGTAGGCACTATGATAACGATATCAGCCTCCACAGTCTCCCCATTGTCGAGCTCTACACCCTTAACACTTGTCTCACCAAGTATTCTCTTAATCCTTGTATTAGTGTATATCTTCACGCCCTTGGATACAAGCTCCTTTTCGGCTATCTCAGCGAACTCGCTGTCGAAGTATCTTGATAAAATATATCTTCTCCTAGAGATCACTGTGACCCTTCTCTTAACATGGTCTGTGAGTCCTGGGATACCGCTTAAGGCATCAGCCAGCTCAATTGTTGTCAACCCGCTTCCAACAACCACTATCCTGATCCCGTCATGGTTCACCACTTTCCTCAGTTCAGTCAGTTTATCATAGTCCTTTCCTAGAACGTATACTCCTTGGAGCTCCACTCCTTC
>NZ_JBMFMW010000140.1:0-2106 GCF_049970475.1 Desulfurococcus sp. | reverse complement strand
CAACTCTCCTAGGCATGCCCGGGTGGACAACCTCCTTATCCAACACGATGCCGTAGACAAGCATTGAGTCTAGTAGGGCTCCACCATACTTCTTTATTATCTGGATGTTATCGAGGTCTACGTAGTACTTGTCCCCTCTCTTCTCAACAACCTGTTTAACTGCTTTAACAGCTATGTCGGCGAAGAATTCACGGGCATCATGAACGGCTTTACTTGTGAGCGATGTTCTCGCAACCTTCTTCAGTAATTCTTCACTGTTTATATCTATTGGCTCAGCTATCTGGTCTAGTACTTTAAGTGCCTCTTCCATAGCTATTCTATAGCCGGAGATTATTACTGTTGGGTGAATATTTTTATCGAGTAGTTCTTCAGCGTATCTCAGTAACTCTCCAGCGAAAATCACGGCACGCTTTGTACCATCACCTACTTCACTATCCTGGCTCTTGGCTACCTGAACAAGCATCTTCGCAGCTGGATGCTGTATCTCCGCCTTATCGAGGATTGTAGCGCCGTCATTTGTTATGGTTACATCGCCGAGGGCATCGACAAGCATTTTATCCATTCCTTTAGGACCATAGGTCGTCTTAATCATTTCAGCTATAGCTCTAGCGGCTAGAAGATTGGATCTTAGGGCATCCCTGCCCGTTGTACGCTGCGTTCCCTCTTTTAATATTAGTACAGGTATGCCTGTGGGTTCAGCTGTCATAGCAATCACCAGGTGTGATAAAATCCAATGGTATTTCATGAAAGGACTTCTATATAAACTTTTCTATCATAACTATTTTAAAGATCTCGATGATGGGTGCTCGCTAGTGAAACACTGACCCCTATTTAACTAAGGCTCGAATCCTGTAGGATACGGGTATTTTGTAGCAGGATGGGCCCGCGGGGATTCGAACCCCGGACCACCCGGTTATGAGCCGGGCGCTCTACCAGGCTGAGCTACGGGCCCTCTTTTCAGTATTTTTATTGAAGTTAGATGGGATTTAAATAATTTATCACGTACTCGATGGCCCCTTTAATGCACAAATATATTTGCATGCGGCGTCAGCAGCGATCGCTCCATCAGCGGCCGCTGTTATTATTTGTTCAAATCTATACTTATATGGTCCGCCTGCAGCATCACCTGCTACGAATATGCCTGGCAGATTAGTACTCCTATCTATGTTAACTCTCGCTCTCCCCGTCTCATCGGTTTCCAACCCTATTCTCCTGAAGAACTCGACTGGGGGCTCCAACCCTATTTCTATGAAGAGCCCATCAATTTTCAGTATCTCCTCCTTGTTTGATTCCGTGTTCAGTATTCTAACCGCCTCCAAGTGGTTCTTGCCGATGATTTCTTTTATAATGGTGTTTGTTAGGATAGTTATCTTTGGATTAGATCTAGCTGTCTCAACATATACGTTGAATGCGCGGAACTCGCTTCTCCTATGTATAAGGTATACGTGTGAAGCTATCTTGGCTAGATATAGTGCTGACGTGAAAGCAGCATTCCCACCGCCTACTACAGCTACTATTTTATCCTTGAATAAGGGGCCGTCGCATGTTGCACAGTATGATACCCCCTTACCGGTTAACTCCTTCTCCCCTGGGACATTAAGCTTTCTTTTCTCGCTTCCCACAGCTATTATAATGGCGTAGCCACATATTGATCCACCGCTTCGTAGCTCTACACACCATGTTTTCTCCTCTGGTTTCTTCACTAGATTGATTACTTCATCTATGACTATGGGAACATTATACTTCTTTACGTGTTTAACAAATCTATCAACTAGGTCGTTTCCGGGTATATCAGGTATTCCAGGGTAGTCGTCTACGAGTGGGGCCTCTGATACAGCGCCGCCCACTAACTTAGTGACAATTATCGTCTTAAACCCGTATCTAGCACTATATAGTGCAGCTGTTAAGCCTGCAGGCCCTCCCCCAATAACTATGACATCGTATTTTTCCCCGCTCTTATATATTGTAGTAGTTAATCCGGTTATCCTGAACCTGGAGCTCATAAACACCACCATGGATCACTAATTGATGTAAAATATTGTTTTTATATTTTAGGGAAACCTAATATCAATGTGGTAATTGAAATGGAGTATACTACACTAGGTT
>NZ_JBMFMW010000139.1:0-2145 GCF_049970475.1 Desulfurococcus sp. | reverse complement strand
TTGGAGTAAACACCTAGGAAGAAACGGTTAATGCTTCATCAATCAACCGGATAATCCAGGAGAAGCCCCTAAGAAATAATGCGAATTACTCGATAATTATAATATTGGTTAAATCCGCTTTGAACTCGTACTCCTGGGTTCATGGGTCTCTAGTCCGGGTGGGATTAATCGCGGTACCGGGTACCCGTCTTTGAATGCTACATGCTATGATGTTTTTCCAGCCATAAGGGAATACTGGTTTGAGTCAACAGTGTTTAAACCGTGTGTCAAGATGGGTATCCACCACGATACTAATTGATCAGGTATATTTATGAAAATCAATCCTCAAATACACTGTTTACAAGCAAGTCCTTTTAAGCTTCGACGAGACAGATTATTTAAATGGTGCCGGATTTGAAGCGCATATCCATTGAGGATTTATTAGCGATACCATTTGATGTTGTAGCTAGATCGATAGCAGATTTTATTGAGAAATATTTCAATGATTCTGGAGCAAAGAAAGCCATTATTGGTTTAAGCGGTGGACTTGACTCATCTGTAACACTGAGGCTACTTGTTGACGCGGTTGGATCGGACCGGGTTATCGGAGTCATAATGCCTGATACAAGGGTGACACCTACCGAAGACGTAGATGATGCAGTGGAATTATCAAGAGATCTCGGCGTGGAATACATGATCATACCAATCGATGACGTGGTCAACTCTTATAGAGTTATACCAGGCTTCGATGTAAACGAAAAATTAAGCACCGGGAATCTGAGAGCCAGGATTAGGATGAATATTTTATACTATTTAGCAAACAAGTTGAATGGTGTGGTGATCGGCACAGGGGATAGAAGCGAGATTCTCCTAGGGTACTTCACAAAATACGGTGATGGAGGCGTGGACGTATTGCCCATTGCATGCCTATACAAGACACAGGTCAGGGAGATGGGTAGGTATCTTGGGCTACCTGTAAGAATAACCAGTAAGCCGAGCTCACCGAGACTATGGAGGGATCATCTGGCTGAAGAGGAACTGGGTTTATCATATAACATGGTAGACCTAGTATTCTACTCGTTGATCGATAAGGGGTTAAGCACGGAAGAAGCCGTTGATGCGACCGGCCTACCCCTTAACGTGTTTGAAAAAGTTCTAACGCTACATAGGAGAAGCCGGCATAAGAGGAGGCTACCGCCCATACCTAGTCTACCATGGCTTCCCCAACCAATTAGAGAGATCTAACCTTAATGATTACATCGAGAAACGATTGTTTAACCTCTATGTAAGAGTTTTCAAACACTAGCCTTGCATTCAATGGATGAGTGCTTAGACTTATTATAGATCTAGTGTTCTCGAGCCTCACAACCACTTCGGAGCCACGGTATTTTCCAATGCCCGTAGATATTGCGATGTCCCGTTGCATTCCACGGATATCTATTGAGTTAACAGTCCCAGTTAATTCAACTCCATTGTCTACGAAAAGGATGTTTTCCTCTAATAAGACCCTTGGATCGGTATCAGCTGTGAGAACCCCTTCTATTTTATCCCTAGTTAAAACTATTTCCCCGGTGAAAACTCCCTTCAAAACTATCTGGGGGGCTGAGTAGGCTCTCCCATTTACATCAACAACATCGTTCCTGAGAATAATACGGGTAGTCATGCTACCTACACCTAAAATCCCGGGATAAACTACTAAGTTCTTAGGAGTATAGAGGCTTTTAATCATATATAAAACAGTAGTTTTCGGGGTTACACTTCGAGTTATCATTCCTCAGCCTTTAACCACCTTAGCCGCTAAGTATGATGCTGCACCGTATAATGCTCCACTTAACGCTATGGCCGCTATAACCACTACTGCCTCGTTAACTGGGTAGATATCACCGAATAACAGGGCGTCTAGAATAAATGCTGGTACCGCTGGTAAAGCCCCTGCTAGGCATGCCTGCAGCAAACCATATCTTCTATATATAAAGGCTGCATATGATGCCTCGCTAAATACTCCCTGCGCTATACCATATATAGCATTCGTTAACCCGCCTGGAGTAGGTATTATTGATTCTAGTAATGCTGGAAGGAACTCGCCTAGTAGCGCGCTCCCTGGTTTACGGATTAGAGATGCCGCCAGGGGGGCCGGCATAAACCATAATCCATATGTGATTAATC
>NZ_JBMFMW010000138.1:0-2166 GCF_049970475.1 Desulfurococcus sp. | reverse complement strand
TAGGACAGCAGCCTCAGCCTCATCCACCATATTCTTATACTCCACGACTAGGTTGAATGCGAAGCCGAGACCGTTGGAGATGGCCTGCTCGAGCTTCTCCCGTTGCCGCGGGGATAACATACCCATCGTCGCATCCCTCTTATCGAACTTATCGGATAAACCATATTGTACGTCGAATAGGGAGGCTAGGAACCTTGCTGCAGCTATGACTGCTAGGGTATCGGAGCCTGCTGTGATCTCGTTGAGCTTCATGTAGTCGCTTCGCTTAACAACATTGTTGATTATCTCCGTCCATAGGGGTGAAAGCTTATTCTGCTTCTTCAGAGATCTAACAACTTTCTCGAAGGGTTTATAGAACAGGAAGTACGCGTCGTGTAGGTGGTAGAATTTTGGTTTAGTGTACGGGCTGGCTATGCGGTAGAACATGCGCATCACGGAGTTTATCGATGGCATGTAAACGTCGAGGGGTAGGCCGTCGTAGATTGTGTTCTTGAACGCAGACTTGGCTAAGCCACTCTCAAAGAACGATTTGGAATTAGGTGTCACGAAGCTCATCACTCCTCCACCTTAAGCTGTTGTATTACCTCCTCTATCCTCTGTAGGTACTCTCTAGCAGACGATAATATCGCTTCCACACGTGGCTTGAGCCATGGTTTGCTTGCTAAACGATTAACGTCGTAGTTTAGGATATCGACGAGCTTATCCTTAGCAGTCTTGAAATCATAGGCTCTAATATGCTTCTTCGCCTCCTCTAGTTTCCTAGCGAGCTCCGCCACCTCCCCGAGGCTCTCATCCATAGCCTTCTTGATCTCGATGGCCTCCTGGCGGGAATGGGCTGTTAGTGGTAGGAGTTCGAACGGCGCGTTCATTATGTTATCGAGTGTTACGCCGTACACGGCCAGGTATGCTGCGAAGATCTTCGGCATCTTCTCGATTATAGTCCTGTCGGAGACGATGACACCCTTGTTCCTAAACGTCTTGTAGAATGGGAGGAACGTTGTGTGGTACACCTTCCATACGTCCCCGACACCCTTTATAGTCGACCTTAACAGTGAAATGGCGTAGCTGTTCATTACCTTAAGATCGTTAATCGACATTATAGGCTCGAGTTTATTACCATCAACCCATTTTGTCTCAAGAGCTCTAGAGAGAGCTCTAAAGATTGACACATCGTCCATCAGGTAGTTCATAAACACTCTTAGAGCAAACCTATCGTAGAGAGCCATTAGCTCGGGATCCTCTGGGGTCTCGTTTGACGCTCCAACAGCTGTATGGAGGCTCGCTTGGATCTCAGAGCCGGTCATCGGATCGTAGACAACCCTCTCCTGGAGGAGGCTCAGGAGGGCATTTAATATCGCTGAGTTAGCCTTGAATATCTCGTCGAGGAATATAATATCAGCTGTTATTATCCTACTCCAGTTCCTCCGGTACTCTCCTCGTGTTAGAGCAACAACGTCGATTGAGCCGAAGAGCTCATCGTATGACGTGAATTTCGTTAGTAAATATTGGTAGTAGCGAGCGTTAACGAGCTTAGCGAATGTTTTGACTAGATAGGATTTCGCTACACCAGGCGGCCCGATCAACACGGCGTGCTCGCCGGCCACGGAAGCTAGGATTAACGCTCGCACAGCGTCCTCGTGTCCTATGACTATATCGTTGAGGGTTCTCTCGAGCTTAAGAATCCTCTCCCTCACACGAGATACATCCTGGGGCTGGCCTGCCCTACCCCCAGGCTCCAGCCCCCCAGCCTGGGGGTCACTAGGCCTGACCTGAGAGGGTGATGTGGACGCCATCCCATCCACCACCCCCAAGCCCCCTGTGGGGTAAATAGTGAACCCCGGGGGCCGGGGGCTACCCCCCGGGGTGTGGGGTTGCAACCGGGGGTTATAAGCGTTAATGCACAGCTGTGTGCTCCTCCATGAACTTTCTGAAGGCCTCTAGGAGCTTGGTTTTATACTCCAGGTCACGCTGGAGCCTCGCTAGTGCCCTCTTGCTCCGCTCCTTCTCCGCGTTATCAATTGCCTGCTTTAGCTTCTCTACATCGGCGGATAGATGGCGTACCGCTGCATCTAGGAGCTCCCTGGCGTCGGCCGGCTCTAGGTATATTGGCACGGCCCTGACCATATACCTCCCCGCCTTATCCCCTAGGCCTAGCTTCTCGAGCTC
>NZ_JBMFMW010000137.1:0-2205 GCF_049970475.1 Desulfurococcus sp. | reverse complement strand
AGGCTTCTATGGTGTCTTAAAGATCGTGACTGGTGATGGTGATGAAGGGAGAAGGTTTATCATCAGCGCTATCGTGGGAGGAGTACTACTAGCCTTCCTCTGGCTGATACTATCCGCTCTTATCTCGTAGCGTCTCAGCCAGCGTGATACCAGTGCAACTATACCATGTATTCCCCAGGATCGGGGAGAAGCCGGATCCCAGCGCCCTGGGCTACAGGTTCACTTACTGCCTGTTGAACACCGGGGGAAGCCTAAGGGTATTCATCGCCACTGAGCTACCTAGGGATTCTCTCAGTAAATTCATGGATGTCAGGGAGTATAGTGTACAGGAGTTGACCGGGGAAACCGGCCCAGAACTATATGTTTCAGAAGCGAGGTTGAAGAATAGAAGGGATTTCTGGCTGAGAGACACGGTTATACTGGATCCACCGAGCATAGCGTCTTCTCTTGGAAGGCCTGGGTTGATGTGTATAGGGTTCTCCAGGGACACCGTGTTAGATGAGATATTCTTCTCGAGGGCTCGTGGGTTATTGAAGGCTAGAGGGACCCGTGGAGGCAGAGTGGAGGCTGAGACCATCCTTGATAGGGCTAGGAGGGGGCTATGGACCCTGAGGATAATGGGGGCGGCAAGGGATAGGATTACCCTTGGGTTGATCGAGGAGAAGTATTCCACGGCATCTTACACAGGCTTTAAATGGGTTAGGCATATTGCCAGAACTCCTGGTGAACTATGGGGGTACCTGAAGCCGTTGGAGACTGGTTTCTGGACCCGGGTTTTCCCCGGGGATATACCAGTTGTAACCAGTAGTAGGGTGTATGATATGATGATTCTCCCTGATCCAGCTATACACAATGTTGAATTCGCAAGGAGGAGCCTTCTGCCAGAGGCTGTACCAGTTAGAAGCGGGGCCGATTGCTTCAGGATAGGCTCTACCCTTAACGGGAGGGAGGTAAGGCTCTGTATGAGTGACCTCGAGAGGCATGTCTACGTTATTGGCCAAACCGGTAGTGGTAAGACTAGTTTCCTTAAGCTTCTGGTTCACAGGGTGCATGAAACTGGTGGGGCCTCTATCATTGTGATAGATCCCCATGGAGATATGGCTTTAGAGCTAGGCAGTGAGATATCCGGTTCACTACTCTATGACCCGGTCGACAACCCGTTCAGTATCAATCCTCTTGACCTGCCTAAACACAGGGATAGGGATTACGCTGTATCAGTCGCCATAGACATACTCCTTGATATCTTCCGCGAGGTTTTAAAACTAGTGAACACGGCTGTGAATGTCAGGTACTTGCTTAGAGTCGTTTTGAGAGCTCTGTACTCAAGGAGTGATTCACCCACTATGGCGGACCTATATAATACTATACTAGGACTGTATGATGGTAGGGTTACACTGGGAGATCTAAGCGACTACGAGTGGAGGCGCCAAATAGGGGTGCTCAGGAGTATGCAGAGGCAGTCCCTTATCTCGGCATTATCGAGGCTGGAGCCGTATGCCAGGGATAGATTTCTCAGGGAGTTAACGAGCAGGACCAGCGTGGACTTCGAGGAAATGATGTCACCTGGATCACTGACATTATTCTCCATACCCAAGGCGGTTGTAGGAGGAGATTTAGCCAGGCTGATCGCCTCGACAATAGTTATCAAGACATGGTACGAGGCACTGGCTAGGTCGAGGCTGGGAAAGCCCAGGACACCCGTGTTCCTCATCATAGATGAGTTCCAATTTGTCTCCGATCTCCCATTAATAGACATTGTTTTCTCAGAGGCTAGGAAGTATGGTTTACACCTTGTTGTAGCCCATCAGCACACTGGTCAAATACCTGGTCAGCTAATCCAATCGGTACTTACTAATACAGGTGTGAAACTAGTGTTCCAAGTGGCTGGTGAAGACGCTGAGAAACTAAGCACCATCGATGCCGACTTCGCCAGACTACTCCGCAGAACCCTAACATCCCTGTCAACAGGTATGGCCGTATTAAAGATGGCTGGAAGACCTGGAGAGCAGCCTCCACCACCATTAATTGTTAAACTAGATTACCTCGGGTCCACCGGGTTGAAGCCGGGTTAGCTGACGGGGTTCAGGTCTCATATAGGTTTATATAAGCTTGTTTCATCCCTTCATCCCTGTTCCCCTGTATCCTGCTTGGGCTTGCATCTGGCTTAGGAGTGTTCGCGAGCACCCTACATCTTGAATTAAGGAA
>NZ_JBMFMW010000136.1:0-2293 GCF_049970475.1 Desulfurococcus sp. | reverse complement strand
ATAGTAGGTGTCTTAAACCCAGACAGCGGCGATGTGATCGTGGATGGATACAGCGTGCTCAGAGATAAGAGGAGGGCTTCAGAGAGGGTTGGATGGGTTCCCGAGCTACCAATCTTCGAGACAGAGTTTAAGGCGCTGGACTACTTCGTTTATCTGGCAGGCTACCATGGCTTAAGCAGAAGCGAAGCCGTTAAACTAGGTAAAGAGCTACTTGGTAGGATGGGGCTGGAGGATGCTATGAATAAGAGACTCTCAGAGTACTCGCAGGGGATGAAGAAGAGGTTTGCGCTGGCTGTATCGTTGATAAGTAATCCGCCCAACATAGTATTCGATGAGGTGTTAAATGGCCTGGATCCACAGGGGATAGCCTTCTTCAGAGAGCTTACACATGAGTTCAAGAGGGAGAATAAAGCTGTATTATTCTCCTCGCATATACTGAAGGAGGTTGAACAGTTAGCCGATAAAGTAGTGTTTATACATAAGGGTAGGATAATAGGCATATACACAGTAGAGGAGATAACCAGGCTCGCGAAGCCAAGCTTGAAGATAAGGGTTTCAAGCAATCTTGAGGAAGCGGTCAAGATACTGAGCAACTATGGTGAAGTAATAGCCGGAGACATGGAGGCAACTATTAAAATAAACCATGGAGTTAGCCCGGAGGAAATAGTGAGCGAGCTCGTAAAGAGAAACATCGGAGTCAAGGAGTTCAGAAGCGAGGAAAGGGATCTCGAAACATTTTTCTTCGAGTTAATAAAGGAGGCTGAGAAACAGTGAAACCCTTTATCTACGACTTCAAGAGAGCACTATTCAGAAAGGCAACCATGGTGACACTAGTCTTATTCCTAGTTGCTGGGTTAGGGTTAACATATATCTCAGCACAACAGATGATAACAGGGAGTCTAAACCTCCTTTATAATGGAGTAGTACTCTTTAGACTAGACACGATGGGTCGGAAACTCGAAGTGATCGGCGGGGTATATGATAACGAACTCAACCCAGCCAATATAGAGCTGTCGCTCAGCCTATCCACTATATCCGGGTATAGTTCAGGCTGGAAGACTATAGACCTTGGAAGATATCAGTTAACAGGGGAGACTAGACTAGAGATCCCAATCCCAGGCGAGATAGTAGAAACACCTGAACCAGGTATGAAAGTTGCTCTCAGAGCAGTGATTACCAGGGTAAGGGTTGGAACCCTGGATATATCACACCTAAATGAACCCTTACCTACTTTATTTCTAGACAACGTCGTAAATAATACCCCAGTATATGGAGGCTGTATATTCCTAGGCCATAAGGGTTCACACATATCGATAGACTCCCATATTAATGTATGCATGAATATAGCTTCAGCCAGGGATAGGCTCTACCTCATAATGGGTTCCCCACAGCTACCGGTTAAGCCGTTACAGGTATACTATAATATATCAGTAGCCGAACTTGTATCAGTCACCTCATCAATAAACGTTGGAATTGTTAACTTGACGGGCATGAAGTACCTAGGCGATATAAGCGATGACATGAGGATATATGTGTTCCCGATAGAACTGGGAGATGTCTCCAGGCATCAGTTCCTAAACGTCTCCTGGGCAGTGGTGACAAGCAATGGCGAGATTCGAGGGGGAAGCGGTAATATAATCGTAAATATGGGGGAGACTGCAAGAGGTGCCATAACAAGCTACATAGGTAGTACAGGTTTATCCCTCTTCGCCCTCTTATTCCCCGTTGTAATGCTCTACCTAGGCTACGTCTTAATAGCTAAGCCGAAGAGCCAGGGCGCTTTGGAGTTCATTCTTGCGAGGCCTATTACAAGAGCAGACCTATACATGACCCGATACATTGCAGGTATACTGGTAGCCTTAACTGCACCACTTTTATTCATCACAACGCTGTATGCTGGGGTATACGTGGTTATGCGGGTATTGCTTAGCCCGCAGGACATGCTGTTATTCTACCTGGGTATAGCTGGATCCCTGGTGGTCTTCTATACTTTATGCTACTATATAGCTGTAGAGTTCAAGGGCACCTCATACCTAGCCCTCGCAATAACATTATACTTGTTCTTCCTAATAGGGCTTCAGATAGTAGGCATGATACTAGCATTCACAATAGGGCATACAACAAACATAGATGAGATAATAAAGACCCAGTATAGGCTGTACTACTTTAGCCCGTTTGGATTCACAAACCTGGTTTCAGCACTAATACAATACAATTACAGGGTGCTAGGGGAAATAATTCTAGAGAGAGCTTCAGAGACTAAAGCGGCTCTCTTCATTCTCTCAAAATCCTT
>NZ_JBMFMW010000135.1:0-2347 GCF_049970475.1 Desulfurococcus sp. | reverse complement strand
GCATCCCCCTCCAGACACCGTGCCAGTGCCGGCGTCTTTAAATGATTCAAGCGTGAAGAACACTATTGACAGCATCATTAATACTATCCCTAGGAGCATTAATAAGTTCGCCATCCTCGCAAGCACTGACACTCTACATCACCCTTAATATATAGGGGATTAGAAATAGTAGGAACGCTATAAGCGATAGTATTATCGCTAAAATCATTAGCGTCTTACCTGCTTCCCTATCACTCCCTATCACTATGGGGATGGGGCCTATCACTATTACAGCACCGCCACTCATTCCACCCTCGTTTCCCCGGGCTCCCTGGAGTAAGGCTGCGATCACAGCGAGGACTATACCTACGATAAAGACCAGTAATCCAATGAAGAACACCAGTAACGCCATCATCATGTAGCACCGCTTAAATCCGGCACCTATTAATCCATAGGTTAATGTGGGTTAATAAAAAAACAAGTGGGCCTGCTTAAACTATTTTCTCGTATAGATACGTCTCCTTGGCCAGTATGGTTGATGCGAGTATACCGATGAATGCTATCAAGATATTAATTATTACTGATACAGTGGGGTCTATCATGCTTAGAACTGATTGAAGCACTGCAATACCGGTGAATAAAACTATGTTGAAGAATGCCACGCTCGTGCCCGATATCTTCGGGTCATAGTACTCCTTCGCCATGGTTGGTGCAACAATGTGAAGACCCTGGGATACCCCGAGAAAGATTAATGCAACTAGTAAAATATTTCTATCACGGCTTATACTGGATAGATACATGAGGATCCATGCAGCGGCCGATGTAATGGTCGCCGCTATTAGGAACGGCTTCCTCCTCTTGAATTTATCGCTTAAATAGCCGGTTGGTATGCATGATACCGCGAAAACCATTGCCAATACCATTAAGTAAATGCTGACATCCTCCTTGCCAAGTAGGAATACTTTACTGAGATGTATCTGGCCCCATGTAGATTGATACGCTAATCCAAGTCCATATGATGCTACAGAAGCTATTCCAACGCCCCAGCTATGTGGATTCCTAGCAATACTACCTATTAATGAGGCTTGCTTCAGGAAAGAGCTATCCTTTTTCTTCCCCCCTATATCGCTTGATGTAAGATATGTTAGGAGTGCTAGCGTGAATGCTAAAAGCGCTAGTATAATGTATGTTGATGAGAGGCCAATACTATTAAGCATTAGCCGGAGAGGGTATGTAGCGGCTATCGTACTTATACTGCCAGCGAATAACGCGTAAGAGGATAGCCTCCCTTGGTAGCTTATCTTAAAGCTAAGCGCGGCGGACCTCATGTATGATAGAAACACGACGCTCGCGGATATACCGATTAGAAGACGCCCGGCTACAAGCGTATTAGGGCTCGGCACACTCATTAATACTGTGCCAACCCCAAGCATTGTAAGCATTATTGATCCAATGCGTTTAACACCGTAATAATCGATCAAGGGTCCCGTGAAGAACTGGCTCGCAGCATACCCGTAGAAGTAAGCGGAGGACATTATAGCCAGCAATAGTTCAGCATTTACACCGTAGTACCCCGAGTAGTAATCTATCTCCGGCTTCATTACTCCCGTCATAGTTCTATGGAAGTAGACCAATACATATGCAGCCAGTAAAACAATGATAACCCTTATTCTCTTACTGAAAGCATCCATGGGTCACACCCTAATATAGGTAGGGGCGGTGGATTTAAATCTATACATTTTTTAAAAAACACTGTTAAACAGTGGACATGAATGGATCAATGCATCATATTATTCATGGATCTCGATGGCACTCTTTGGGATCACGACGACACATCCGTTCTCAACCCTCCGTTTAAAAGGGTCTCCGAGCTAGAGTTCACTGATTCACTTGGTGAAAAGGTTAGATTGAATACCGTGGCACTAGAGATACTTAGATATGCTTTAAGCCATGGCTTCATCACTTCAACCCTCAGCTGGAATATGCCTGAGAAAACTCTCGAAGCATTGAAGGTAATGGAGGTTGATAAGCTGTTTCACTATAATGCGATAGAGTACCACCCGGATAAAGCATCCATGGCTCTCAAAATACTTAGATCATTAAGGAGAAAAGCAGGTGCTTGGGTGGAGCATCCATTATATACATCGCAGGGAAATGCACCTTGACGACACGAGGAAAGCGCTGGGTAATCTACTGTACATTAAGGCCTGGTCCACCTGTAGAAGCATCCATGAGTGTGTAAACCTTATAGAGCAATGGCTTAAGCTGGAGAAAAGGTGATAAGAGATAAAAACAATGTTTTAGGGATTAGTGTAGAGCGTCTCCCCACCCGCGGTACTTTTAATTGGTTTCAATTACTTTTAACACC
>NZ_JBMFMW010000134.1:0-2387 GCF_049970475.1 Desulfurococcus sp. | reverse complement strand
AATGAGTAAGATGCCACGTAGTCTACAGGTGGAGGTCACCAATAATTGTAACTTCACCTGTATAATGTGTGTAAGGAGAACCTGGAAGGACGAAAAATATGGTTTACTGAGCCCTAGGCTATTCAGTAAAATAGTTAATGAAATCGATGATGCATTAGAGAGATTAGCACTTTACGGGTTCGGTGAACCATTGCTACATCCAGAGCTTCCAGCTTTTATCAAGGAATATAGGGAGAAGCATGGTAGTTCAACTCATATACTGGTAGTGACAAACGGCTCCCTAGCTACACCAGAGCTTGTTGATAAATTATTTAGAAATGGACTTAACGAATTAGTGTTCAGCATTGATAGCAACGATCTTGTCAAGTTAAACAAGATACGAGTAGGTGTTTCACAATACTCTCTTACTCTCTTCCAGCATCTAGCTGAATCAGTGAAGATAGCTAGTAAATACGATGGCAAGATAAGTATAGCAACCGTGTTAATGCGTGAAAATCTAGCGGAGTTACCCAGCCTAGTCGATAAGGCTGTGGAGCTAGGGATCAGCGAGTTAACTATAAGTCACCTGGTGACATACACGAGTACCCTGGCAGATCAAATCCTTTATAGCTTGTCCAGCGAATACCCTGTTAGACTTATAGAGGATATTGGTCTAGAGAAATGGGAGAAAATATCTCACTTAGCCTTTAGAGAGACCGTTGAGAGCCAGTACTCAAGCCAGGAGTTGAAGTGGTATACAATATATAATGAAATATACAATAAAGCAGTGGAGAAGGGATACAGCTTAAACATATTCAATATCAGACAGGCATTAGAGAGGAAAAACATACTTGAGGAAACCATAAGAATCCTGGGTGAGGCTAAGGCGAAAGGAAAGGAGAGGGGATTGATCATTAATGCACCAGGCGTCTACGCCGATGCACTTAAGCGTACATGTCCCTATATCGATAAGGATTATGCATATATAAGGTATGATGGACTAATATCTCCATGTATGGATCTAGCATATGAGCACCCGTTATTCATAAACAACCACTATAAGATTATCCGTAGGGTCATCTTCGGCAACCTATGGAGGGAACATTTAAGAGATATATGGTTAAAGCCCGAATACGTTAAGTTCAGGAATACTAGAAAAGAATTCTCTAAGAACATACCCTGGTGCTCAGACTGCAATCTATCAACGTTTAACTGCTGGTACGTTGATGAAAACATCTTCGACTGCTATGGTAATGAAGTAGGCTGTAGTGAATGTATTTACGCTGCTGGGCTTGCTAAATGTATAATATAGGCTTAACAATTCTAGAAAATCAATAAGGGCATCATAATAACATTAGTAACATTATAGAGGGATCTGATGTGAAGGGCTTTATAGGTGTTGCTGAGAGATTAGTTGATAAATGCGGAAGCATATATCAATGCATATGGGTTGAAACAGCTATTGTTAAACCATATAACTCTGACACCTTTTACTGCATTGACTGCTTCTTTCACAATTACTCCAAGAGCGACAAGCCTGAATCTAGGCTCCTACTCTCATATAATTCAAAAACGAGCCCGGGAGAAATAATGCCCGGCACAGGTAAGAGCTTTAGAACCGTAAACGCTGATAGGGACACCTGTAGTAAGAAAGGAGTTGAGGAATACCTCCTAAACCTATATGAGTCTGCAAGGCATAGTATGAAGGAGTTAATCAGTGAGAGGGAAAAGAGCCAGAAAAAAATATCGTTTAGAGGCATGCTTCTAGGATTAATTCTGCCTCGTCAGCGGGACGAACTCCAGGAAGAGGGCTCTTATTGGGGGAGTTTAACAAGGTATAAGATCGTTATGGAGTTGCTAAAGCTGCTCGGATTTGAAAACGGTGTTTTAAGGGCTGAAGTGGACTCGATGTATATTCTATATGGTTTCGATAAAAAGGGGCGAGTATCTGCGTTGATAGGCAGTAATGTAATCGAGTTACCAAACTATAATAAGCTACTTGATACAGAGAAAGTATTGAGCATTCTCTTCCACTGATCAAGGTATATTTTTATTCTACATGTAAACTATATATCTACACTGGTGAACACCTTGGAATGGAGGGGCCAGTACATAGAGTTAATTAAGAAGCTAACCAGCCTTCATGCTCCTAGTGGGAGAGAAGACCCGGTGAAAGACCTCGTTGCCGAGTTGATGAAGTCTCATGTAGATAAACTATGGATAGACGTATGGGGGAACGTAGTTGGATATAGGAAGGGCTCTAAGGGCTCTGGTAAAATCATGATCGCAGCCCACATGGATGAAATAGGGTTATTCATCTCTCACATCGAGGATGACGGGTTTCTAAGGGTTATACCCATAGGTGGAGTACTCGAGAGGACTCTTCTCTACCAAAGAGTAGTTGTTAG
>NZ_JBMFMW010000133.1:0-2553 GCF_049970475.1 Desulfurococcus sp. | reverse complement strand
ATTGTCACCTATCAACCCAGTATAAACCCCTCCTCTAAACACCAAAAAGACTCCACCCCTTGAAACTCGATCACCGTTTTCCACGTTCCAGGAGGATCATTGAGAAGGCGTTAACTAATTTCTCAACACTCTCAGCCACTTCACTGGAGATCTCTACTCCATAATCTAGGTTCAACGGTACTACACCAACCACGTATACTTCTTTAATACCGACATCATGGAGCATCCTTGATAATAACCCAAATGGTATTGTATGAGTTGTCGCTAGACTGTATTTCTCTGCTAGGGAGTCTTCACTAGCTATGATTATCTCTCCTGGCCTGGCCCCCCTATATATCACTGCATCAACTATCACCAGCTTCTCCACTTCGGCATTTAGTATTTCGCTTATACAGTTCTCTAAACCATACTCGCATTTAATGCATGCAATACCTCTTCCGACTAGTTTATCGCAGAACACCAGGCCTGCTTGATCATCCATCCTAAGAGGAGATCCTACACCAGCTACTAGTACTTTACCGCTTAAAATATGTTTAAGTAGAGTAAAAAACCCCTGTGGATCAGCGGTCTCGGGTCGTGGGCTACTTTGGTGCATTACTAGCCCTTCTTAAGAGGTCTTCCCATACTTTGTCAACGTATTCCTGGAATTGCTTTAATAGCTCCTTGTTCTCCGGCTTTAATAGGTGTCTGAACCTACCTTGGACCTCGATGTATTTTTCGATGGGTTGCTTTAAAGCCGGGTTCCTAGCTATCGCTAGACTCCTATCTGTCAACATATATCCCTGCTCAGGTGTCCACTCCCATAATGGGAAGTAGCATGTATCAACTGCTCTCCTCATTATCTCTACTGATATATCTGTTTCATGCCTCCATCCACGGTTACAATCACTTAATGCATGGATGAATGCCGGACCATTAACCTCTAAGCCCCTTCTAACCTTCTTCATGAAATCCATCCAGTGGGCTGGCGTAGCTGTAGCAACATATGGTATTCTATGGGCCACCATTATATCGGCTATCGGCTTCTTAGCCTGTGTTTTACCTGGTATCACTTCACCGGCTGGTGATGTAGTTGTTGACGCGAATTGCGGGGTTCCACCGGATCTCTGTATACCAGTGTTCATGTAGGCCTCATTATCGTAGAGTATGTATAATACGTCGTGACCCCTTTCAGCCATACCGCTTAAAGCCTGGAATCCTATGTCAAAGGTTCCTCCATCACCAGCAAACACTATAACATCCACGTGATCATAAGGTAACCTCCCGGTTTTCTTCAATGCCTTAATCGCTGATTCAACGCCTCCGGCAACAGCCGCAGCGTTCTCGAATGCTACGTGGATCCATGGAGCAGCCCAGCTTGTATAGGGAAATATCGTGGATGCTACCTCGAGACACCCGGTGGCGTTAACGAATATCGTTGGACCTCTGAGAGCAAAGCTAGCTAGCTTTACTACCAATGGTGCAGTACATCCAGCACATAGCCTGTGACCAGGTAATAGCACCGGCCTCTTTTGTTCAGCCAGTTGCCTGAGGTTGAAGTTTAACGGTATCTCGCCCTTCCAACCCGGTTCGAAAATCCATACCTTGTATGCTGGCTCACCCTTTTTAACAGGGAATTCTGGCAGAGTTTGAACCGTCATGGCTACTCCCTCACCCCTAAGTACCTTATCTTCCTTTCAACACTTTTGGACTCTAGGTCTTTCTTTACTTCTTCAATCATCCTGTAGACTAGTGAGGGTGGCAGGTCTCTCCCTCCTAGGCCGTAGATGTAGTCGAGTAGCAGTGGTCTCTCATCGAGATCATATAGACTTGCCGCTATATCCTCGTATAGCGCACCAAACGAGCCGGGCCCTATAGCTTTATCCATTACAGCCACTATTTTAGCGCCCGAGAGTATTTCTGCTATATCACTGTATGGGAAGGGCCTGAACATCCTTATCTTTAGCAATCCTATCTTCTCCCCCTTTTCTCTTAGCTTCTTCACAACACTCCTGATTGTGCCTGCCCCACTACCCATCGCAACAATCACTATGTCGGCGTCCTCCACGCCATATGCATCTACTACTCCATCACCATATCTCCTGCCCGTTAGCTTATACCATTCTTCATTTATCTCCCTTACAACAGGAGGCACATTCTTCATGGCTTCCACCTGCTGGACTTTATGTTCAAAGTAATAATCGTATAGATCCAGTGAGCCGAATGTTAAAGGCCTGGCCGGGTTTAACACTAGTGGTACTTCCTCGCTGAAATAGTCTACTTTAACGTTTACCAGTTTCCTCGGACCTCCTAGGAACTCATAGACCGTGTCATCCGGTAACATGTAGAAGTTCTCCAGGGTGTGGCTTAGGAAGAACCCGTCAAGGTTTACGGCGACAGGTAATTGTACACGTGGATCCTCCGCTATCTTGAATGCCTGTATAGTGGTATCATACGTCTCTTGCACGTTTTCCACGAATAACTGTATCCATCCAGAGTCCCTCATCAGGTATGCATCACTGTGATCATTATGTATGTATATCCGTGCTGAGAGAGCTCTGTTGACAACCGCCA
>NZ_JBMFMW010000132.1:0-2578 GCF_049970475.1 Desulfurococcus sp. | reverse complement strand
ATACCGGTCTACCATCGCAGTGATGCTACCAGTTGATTACCTACCACATGATCGCCTTATATATTAGGGAGCCCCCCAGGCTGCACCCTGCAGCATTGAACGTGGTCCTAGTTGTCTAAGACTACCCGAGTTCAGGCGGTATTCATTTTCACCGTACTTGAAACATATTTAAATTACTTGGACGTAATACATTATATGATTGATTAAATAATAGCGTAATAATAATAGTATTATATGTTGAGATGTTTACATCATTTATTTAAATATATTATAACCCTTGCTCTTTAACTACCAAGTAATACGAGAATATTACATAGGTGATACTTATGCCTATAAAATATAGGTGTAAAAGCTGTGGGTTCATACTATTCGAATTCACGAGGGTGGGGCAAGACTATTATGGAGTGCCCACACCCGAGGAGGTTTACAGGATATACGGTGGCATATGCCCTAGATGCAAGTCCATGCTTGAGGTACCATTACCGAGTGAAATAAAGAGTAGGATAATAATACGTGGCACAATACAGTTCAAGCACGCCATACCAGGAGGCGTGGGAGGCATACCTAGCGAAGCCGCCTCCACTAAACTAAATGCATAGAGTCAATTATTTCACCTAGTGCCTCCAAGCTATACTCGGCCTTATACCTCCTAAGTAGCCTTAATATCTTCTCCCTCTCCAAGCCCAGTCTACTGATTAATTCACTGCGATATCTGAACCGGTAGAGTAGGTAAGAGATAAACGAGGAGAGATTACTCGGCTTCACAGACCTCCTCGCGCTCTCCCAGTCTATTATTTTCATCCCATCGGGGCAGATGAAGACGTGGTTACCAGGCCTGTTGAGCTCGGTATGGTCTATGCGTATCGAGTCAAGCCTATTTAATGCTACGAGAACCTCGTAAATCACTTGTTTAACCCTATCCATGTCGCCGGTTCTAAATAAATCTGTGAGGAGAGCCTCCAGTGATCGACACGTAACCGGGTTCACTAGCTCTCTAAACAAGTAGTCTCGGCTATACATGTATAGTCTGGGCGTGACACCGGAGCCGCTGGCCCTCATCATCGCCTCAGCCTCCCTGGATAAGTCATCCCTTCGACTATCCGTTCTCCTTATCTTTAACACGCCTAAGCCATGCCTTGCATGGTAAGCCACCACGATTATCGAGGAGTAGCCTTTCCCAAGCACCCTGACACCGTGTATTACCTGGCCTGTCTCCAACAGGTATATGAAGCCCTCCTTAATCAGCTCCAGGGCTCTCTCAACTATTAAATCTCTTCTATTGCATGCCGGGAAGCATAGTACTCTATATATGTATTCATCTCGGGGGTAGTTGACTAGGAAATGCACTTCACCATCCATATAGGGGTCTTCAATATAAATTCTGAAATCCATCGTAAAGCCCCTCTTCCCGATAACTCTGCTATCACCTCCTCGCTTAAGGCCTTCACCGATGGTTTTATATCCCTAAAGTGTGGCGCAACCGAGTACCATCGGCTTCCCTCCTCCAGTATTTGCTTTACATTAATGTATCTTCTAAGGGATAACGCGTTCAGGGAGCCCTTCTCATCAACCCATACACCGATCCCTCTACCAAGATGCTTCGATATGAAGCTATGTGATCTCTCCCAGTGCTTCACAGAGGGACCCTTATAGTGTTTATATACTGGGAGACTACAGGAATCAAGCTCTAATAATATAGCACAGTACCTGTCCTCGTCGGTCCACGATGATGAATCGATTACGTGGAAATCAAAGTTCTCGAGGAGCTTAACCATGGTATCCCTAACCCTGTTCAACTCGCCCCATACAACATCAGGGGGCAGTCTCTCCTCCAGCATGTACTCAACTAGGACTATGCATCTATCCGCGAGCTTCTTCTTCACATCATCTATAGATGGACCCTCGTACTCTAAGCCGTAGAATACTAGTGATGGATGCGTGAGATAACACCTGGATGCCAGGCTGAATATTGCAAGGCTTTTCATCGATACATTTGCCGTTACATTCCTCATGGGATCCACCGGGTCCGGCATATATATTACTGAGTCAGGATACTTTTTCCTAAACCCCTTCCAGAAAGATTCGCCAACGTTTATCGAGTCAATGTAAACCGGGGGATTCCATTTAGATGCATCCTCAAGAACCCTCCTCATGGAATTATACCTGGCTATAAGTACTTCCACAGCATAGCCGCTGAACCCCTTTGTCTTGACCTCGGCACCATATACCCCAATACCTTTCATAAACTTCTTTAATAATCTAACCTGATCTCTCATCTCATCCGTGAGCCTCTCCCTAATGTACCTTGTGTGGAACGGCGTCCTATCCACAGCTGTTCTAATACGTGCCGGATCTGATATGTTGAACGCTGGCACGATATCTGCTTCAACATCGCTGATCCTGACCCTTACATAGGGGTGTTCAGCATACCTTAACTCATATATCCCAAGTTTCTCCGCGGCTTCAACCACTAGCTTAAACCCTTTACTCTTCAACTCCTCGATACTCCATGATTCAGGGTACAGGACGAATACATCCATATCCCTGTCTCCAGATAGCCATGTATCATGCGCTATGC
>NZ_JBMFMW010000131.1:0-2613 GCF_049970475.1 Desulfurococcus sp. | reverse complement strand
GCCTTCGGCATACTTCAATCTCTCATCTATACTGCCTCCACCGATCTTCAACTCGATTATTTCAGGCTTCTTCTTACCTATACCAGATAACACCGGTATCGTTGAAGCTATTACCCTCACATCGGCTATCTCACCGCTAAGAGCATCCCTTAACTCGCTTTCACTACTCTCGGCAACAAACTTGAAGCCATATTCACTTGATGGCTCAGGCCTAACTAGTCCATGATTCACCTTTCTTAATCCATGTAGATATTTCCTCACAACATCTTTTACACTAATTCCTATCAATGGGATACCAGCATAGAGCTCCTCGAAAGCTTTTGCAATAGCGTCGTAGGGGCTCCTCCAAGCCTCACCCTTGGTCTTCAAGTATCCCTCCTCATCAATAATGTAGGTTCTCACACCGAGCACCACTATCGGTGGTGCATCAAGTATAGTTACAGGCGTAAATACCTCCTTACCTGTCACCGGAGTGTTGGGTCTATCCTCAACTATTATAGCATGAGTCATCCCGGCCTTGTATACTGGGAACCCCAGGAGCACTGGTCTAGCTACTACACCCTGTGATGTAGCCTCGTTTCCAAGCCTCTCAACTAGTATATCAAACCATGATTTCTCAGGCCATCTCTTAACTCTGGGAGTCAGCTCTTCAGCCCTCTTCCTTGGCCTTACACCTAGACTGCCATGTCTTGGCGCATGCAGCTTCCTATGACCCATCCCTAAACACCTTCAAGGCTTCTATAGGTAAACAGGTTTTAAAAGCATAGTGTTAGATAATGTATGAGCACTTATATACGCTACTCTTTTTTCAACCAGTAATTTAGGAGTCCAAGGGTTATTATAACTGCCTCCTCGGTTCTAACGGATACAACATGCTGACCCGGTACAGTATTCCACACTGCGTCAACATACTCTAATAGGTTGAATCCTTCACCCCGTGATATCTCGAATAAATCGCGCTCAGGACTCCCGAATAACAGCATCAACTCCATCCTCCCCTTGAGAGAGGCAAGGTTACTCAACGAGGGTGTCTCTCCAGTCTTATCTGTTGCAATTATGAATACTTTCTCACCAGCCTCATCCAGGGCCTCTCTAAGTGAGTTCCTGAATACTAGTGATGGACCAATATAGTACTCTGTATCAATACACTCAGCAAGCTTCCTCCTGGAATCGACAACTTTGACCCTTGAAAACCCCTGTTTACAGTCACCTGGATTCACTAAGCTATATTTCTCAACGTTATCCAAGTAGGCGGTAAGCTTGCCCTCCTCAAGAGTAATAAACCCTATTCTCTCCTCCCCATCAACCGGTTTACCTGATACATTGAACTCTGAGAGCCTTATAGGGGGCAGAGCCCCCACGTAGCGGAGTAAGGGGTTGCGTGGAACAAGCCTTCTCCTCAAGTATGGGGGTGTGAAGAAGTATCTCCAGTGAATACTTATGATCTCTCTATGCTCACGGAACTCGTCTCGAGATGTCTCATATTCACGGTAAAACACCACTCTGTTAACACCGAATATAGAGGACCAACGAGCAACCTGGTGTATCCTGAGGGACTTTAAAAACAGGGTGGGCTCCACCGAGAGGATGCTTGTAGGTAGAACGATGCTTAAACCTATCCTGGCCACTCAACCCTACCCTTTCTTCTGACTACTCTGGGACTCCCTCCTCCTTTCCTTAATCATGAAAATAGTTGTTTTCTGCCGTCCACCCATCTAAATCACCCTCTACAGTTTAAGCATTACCGAGGTTTATAATAATGCTTCACAACTATACGTTCTCAGCCATAGTGTTCACTAGTGATTATCCTTCTACGAGTCTTACGCTTGAACGCCTTAGGGGTTCCAAGTATGAGTGGTACCAGTGTCTTCTCCACTAGTTGATCGCTTATAGGGCATGCCTCCAGGTAGAACCTCCTGGTTTTATCATCCAGGTTCTTTAAAGGTATTGGCCCATTTTGTGTAAGCATGGCATTGCCTGGTGGTATCCAGAGTATGCAACTCCCACATTTAACGCATCCATATGCCCTATAAATTACCTTGAGGAGGTCTACAAGATCCTCTATGTTCTCACTACTCATGGACGGTTTTACATGAATGCTTCTCCCCGAGACCGTTATAACCGTGTTCACTGATGAAACCCTGAACACGTCTCCCTGCTCCTCCACACTGTATCCCAGCCTACCCATATTCACCTTAACAACCTCCCTTATGCTTGGTGCTAGAACCTCCCTGTTAAACAATATCTTCAACTCATTATTCGACTCCACTATTTCAAGAGGCGCTAGATTTATACTGCTCCCCAGTAATCTATTAGTATACTCCCTCCTCCAGTCCATACTATAGTTTTCAATATGTCTAGCAATCCTCCTCTTAGCCGATGCCGGTGTAAGCCATCTCCACAATCCCAGCTTCATCCATTCAGCTGGTTGACTCAGCTTAACACGCCACTCCTCCAGGATCATTCCCCATTTACCCCAGAGCTCTGGATATTCCTTCTCGACATCCTTGAACTCGGCTAGAGCGCTTGAAGGGCATAGGAAGCATCCCAGCCTATCGAATCCACGCTCGTAGAGTTTATTGTATGGTAGCCTATGCTTGAATATGTAGAGCC
>NZ_JBMFMW010000130.1:0-2631 GCF_049970475.1 Desulfurococcus sp. | reverse complement strand
ATTTGAACCCACGCAGGCCTACGCCATCGGGTCCTAAGCCCGACCCCTTTGACCAAGCTCGGGCACCCCCGCACCATTATTTCACAATTATTCGTGACACGGTTTTAAATCTGTTCATAGATGCTGGAACAGGACTTAATGATTTAATGCGAGTAGTCTTTTTCAAGCAGTAGTTCCTCATCGATCTCTAAGCCATTAATTGATTCGTAGAGATGTGTGACTATTACAAGACCTGGTACCCTTATGTTTGAATCGATTGAATAATTTTTATCACGAATTCCCTTCTTTCCTTATCCAGATATGTAAGTGGTTCGTTAGGGTAATATAATTATCGGGGCTTGATTTAAACTACTTATCCACTCCTGTTTGAAGACGCCGGGGGCGGGATTTGAACCCGCGCGCCCCGTGAAGGGGCAGTGGGTCTCCCACGTGTAGCCGGAAAGGTCTCGAGCCCACCCCCTTAGACCGCTCGGGCACCCCGGCACCATTAGAAAAATATAGTTAAAGAGGGTTTAAATTTCATTGAAACCGGATGCCGGATGCCCCTCGTAGCCAGGGGACTCTTCATCTCTCAGAGGGTAGTCTCCCGACGGGTTTTCATCGGGGCATTATTATATATGGTTAAGGAGGCTTATTTTTAATGACTAATGACTTGTGGATTCCACGAAATATTTATACACTGGACTCGGCTTTAATGGGTTGCTCTTGAACTCTGGATGGGCTTGCGTCCCATAGTAGAATACATTACTGTCTTTTAACTCTATTATCTCAGCATATCCCTCCTCACTCCAACCAGTTATTCTTAGCCCGGTTTTCTCGAGCATATCGATATATTTCTGGTTTAACCCGTAGCGGTGTCTATGCCTCTCAAACACTTCTCTAACACCGTAGATCTTCCAGGCCAGGCTACCTGGCTCGATCACTATTTTTCTACTGCCAAGCCTCAGTGTTCCACCAAACTGGTTCAGGTTCCTTTGCTCCGGGAGGATATCTATTACAGGGTGGGGTGTGGAAGGATCTAGCTCGCTACTGTTAGCGTTCTCCAATCCAGCCATGTTTCTAGCGGCCTCCACGACCATCAACTGCATACCGAAGCATATTCCTAGAAGCGGCTTACCGGCTTCACGGAATGCCTTGATGACACGTATCTTGCCCTCGCTTCCACGGCGCCCGAAGCCGGGGAGTATCACAGCCCCATCAGCCTTCAATATCTCCTCAACTGACACCTTGCCTGCCTCTATCTCTGAGGCTTCAAACCACTGGAGCTCAATCCTCGTGTTGCTCCATATGCCTGCATGCCGTAAAGCCTCAACAATGCTTATATAGCTATCCCTTATCTTAGTGTATTTGCCAACCATAGCTATCCTAGCTACGTGTGAAGCATTTGAATATTTTTCCACGATCTCAACCCACCGGGTTAGATCCGGTTCCCTATATTCTAATCCAAGCCTTGAGGCAAGGTATCTTGATAAACCCTCGCTATGCAAGACCAGTGGAACCCTATATACTAGGTCCACATCCGGGTTGCTGAAGACGGCTTCGACGGGTATGTTGCCGAATAACGCGATCTTGTATCTCGCCTCTGGGTCCAGGGGTCTGGTGGATCTAGCCACCACGATATCTGGCTGTATACCTATACGTCTAAGCTCCTGTATACTGTGTTGAATAGGTTTGGTCTTGATCTCACCGCTTGATAACACAGGTGCCAGGGCAACATGCATGTAAAGCGTGTTCGAGGCCCCCTCCTCAAACCTCATTTGTCTAGCTGCTTCTAGGAACGGCAGTCCTTCTATATCTCCCACGGTACCCCCTATCTCGACTATTGCTATATCAGCGCCCTGCTCCTTCGTAACCTCCCGTATTCTCTCCTTGATCTCATTGGTTACATGGGGTATTATCTGGACGCATTGCCCCAGATACTCTCCTTTCCTCTCCTTAGATATTACGCTATAGTATATCTGTCCCGATGTAATATTATTTTTCCTAGATAACTCTATACCCAGGAACCTCTCGTAGTGCCCTATATCTAGATCAGTCTCCCCGCCATCCTCGGTGACAAATACCTCGCCATGCATATAGGGGTTCATTGTTCCAGCATCCACGTTTAAGTAGGGATCTATCTTTATAGCTGTAACCCTGTAGCCCATAGACTTTAAGAGTAGACCTGTTGATGCTGCCACGATACCTTTTCCAAGCCCGGATAGTACTCCTCCAGTTACAAAGACGTATTTAACCATGGTGCCCGCTTCAACATAATAAATACATGGCTTAAAAATATTTAATTAACAGGGGGATAGATGGTGCCTCAGAAGGTTAAGACTAGGTATATATCCTGGAGCATGCTGCATGAATCGCTGAAGAACCTAGCTGAGAAAATAAGTAGCGAATACACTGCAGACACTATTATAGCGATAGCGAAGGGCGGGTTGATACCGGCCAGGATCCTCGTGGATCTACTTGGAATAGATGAAATGGGCTTTATAGAGGTTAAATTTTACAGGGGGATAGCGGAAACACGTGAGAAACCATATGTTACCTTCACAGCTCTTCCCCAGCTAGATAATAAGAGAATCATCATTGTAGACGATATAGTTGATACCGGGGAAAGCCTTATACTAGCTAGGGAGTTTA
>NZ_JBMFMW010000129.1:0-2670 GCF_049970475.1 Desulfurococcus sp. | reverse complement strand
AGGTGGATATGGAGGTTCATGTGGGTTATACCCATAATACCTGCAGCAATTGCTGAAACAGAAATGTTCGAGGTATTCTGGAATTTCGCTGATATGGCAAATGGTCTCATGGCTATACCAAACCTGATAGCTGTCGCGTATTTTGCACCAGTGGGTATAGGGCTTATAAGGGATTTCCTAAGGTCTGGAAAAATATAATTGATTCATGCATCTGATTCATTTAAAATAATTTTTTTGCTGACTCATTTATCATGCCTTGGAGTGGATTACTCCTTCATATGCTAGCTTATATATTTCACTGGACTCCAGCCTCCTCCTATCCCTAATATATTTCCTGGTTACCTGTCCTTTTGGTAGACCGTATTTGCTCGAGTATTCTTCAAGTGATATACCGTATTCTTTATGTATTTTATCCCTGTATATGTCGTCGAATATGTTGAATGCGCAGAAAGGTATTAATCTACCATCTGGCACCGAGTAATGTATATTACATCTCTGTACCCTCTGTATATCGTAGTTGTAGAGGTCCATGAAGTGCATTTGGCCCAGGAATAATAGCTTGTAATGGAGCTCACCCAGTGCCTCATAGCTTCGCTTTATTATAACGTTGAACAATAGCTTGTATAAGTCGAATTCCTCGGGCTGCTTGCTTGAGTCAATGAATTTCCTTATGGAATATAACAGCCTCAGCCCAACCATATACCTGTTCGACCCAGTTACGAGGTCCTCCCATTTCTCTCTTAGGTATTCGAGTAAACCCTCCACATCCACGAAACTAGTGATAGGGATCAGCTTTATCTCGTTGCTTTTTTTCTCGACATATATATAGGTTCCAACGCCGCATATCGGGTGGTTACTCATCTCGAACTTGAATTCGCCGCTGAATCCCTCTATGAACCTTGAGAATAATGCGCTAACGTTTATCGGGAACCATGCATCTCTGGTTACCTGTCCATCGGTCTGCTCCTCTATCAACTTTACTACCTCTGGTATTGTTATCCTGTACTTTTCCCTCTCATGCTTCTTCATGTATCCAGTGAGGCTCACCGGCTGGAAGTTCACTGCTCTTATAACATCCATGTGTTTAGCAGCGAACCTGACTATAGCTCCGAGCTCATGTGTGTTCACGCCTTTAATAACCGTTGGAACCAGTACAGTACTGGTCATGCCGGCCTTCCTGAACGTCTCAAGTATGTATGGTACCTCCCAGTGGTTCTTCCAGTTTGTTACGGGCGTTACCCCGTCGAAGCTGAGGTATACTGTGTTTACGCCGCTGCTTCTCAGCTCCCTAGCGTACTCGACCGCTTTAACTGGGTCCTCTATATATAGCTCGGCGAATCTTATCCCATTAGTATTTAACTGTATGTGTCTTACCCCCTCTTCCTTTAATAGCTTCACGATGTCGACGAGGTCCTCCCTTAATAATGGTTCCCCTCCAGTCAACTGTATTGCAACGGTTACACCCTGCTTCTTAATGCTTCTAACCATATCCCTTATTTGATCCAGTCTCGGCTCGTAGACGTATCCCGAGGCCTCCGAGTAAAAGAAGCAGTACCAGCAGGATAAGTTACATCTATTTGTTACAACCATATTCACCAGCGCCGTATGTTGTTTATGCATCGGGCATAATCCACAGTTGAATGGACATAGTGTTTTAACCTGTGTGTATATGTGTCTAGCCCCCCTCCCGTCTTCAGTGTACTTTACAACCCTCTTATAGAAATCTACATCGCCGTAGTATAGTTCCTCGATTTCACCGTGTTCCGGGCAGATTCTTCTAATATATACCTTCCCATCTCTCTCAACTATTACAGCTGGGAGAACCCTGTAGCAGTATGGGCAAACACTTGTTGTAAGGGATAATACTTCCTCGCCGCTATGTAGCTTCGGCAGGATGTAAACTATTTCACCGGGCTTCTTTGATGACTCCTGAATACTCAAATCACCCACCAGGTAGTCTATAAACATGTTATAACGGGATCCCTATTTAAAAACTTGGCTGGCTCCAGGTTCGTGTTATAATAAGGGCGACTTCGCTAATAAACCAGGGGTGTTTAAATGGGTAAGATAATAGTGGTAGCTGGGGTACCTGGTACAGGGAAGACCAGTGTATCAAGGGAGCTGGCCTCCCTGACGGGGTTTCAGCTAATCGAGCTTGGGAGGTATGCCTTGGAGAGAGGGCTAGTTACTGGTTTCGACGATGAGAGGGGTAGCTATGTGATAGATGAGGATGCTTTGTCGCGTGAGGTGTCAATGCTTGCTGGGAATAGTGAAGGCTATATCATAGTTAGCACCCATTACCCTGAGATCCTGGATCCCAGTGTAGTTGAAAAAGTATTCGTGCTGAGAACGCATCCCCTGGTACTGGAGAAGAGGCTTGAGTCGAGGGGGTGGGACAGGAGGAAGATCAATGAGAACGTGATGGCCGAGATACTTGGTGTCGTATCATATAATGCGTTAACAGTGTTCGGTGAGGAAAAAATATATGAGATCGATACATCTAACACTACACCAGGCGAGGTAGCAGGGCTCGTAGCCGATATACTAAGCAATAAGACTGTTATCCCCCCAGGCATCAGAATAGACTGGCTCTCAGTACTCCCAGCCGAGGAGTTATCGAGGTTTGAGAGCTATGAGTAGGGGAGGATTCATACTAGCGTCGTGGAGCCA
>NZ_JBMFMW010000128.1:0-2779 GCF_049970475.1 Desulfurococcus sp. | reverse complement strand
CTGCATGAATAATGCTATTGGCTGTTGAAACAGCTGCCGCAACTATTGATACAGCTATTAATGAGCCGATCGATGGGTTGAATAAGTTAAGCAGGTAAATAGTTACCTCGTCACGTCTAAGATTCTGTGGAATCAACCCGTTTTCAGCGAATCCCCTTGCAAGGAGCCCAGCTAATACGACTATTAGAGTATAGAGTAACCCGTAGAACGCGAATAATGATACACCCCTCTTATAGGTTTTTTCATCCCTATGAATGAATAACCTTATAACAACTTGCGGATTCGTGACAGCGAAGAAGATCCATGGTATAGTATATGCTAGAAAGACCTGAGGTGACCAGAAACTAGTCATCCCGAGGAAGCCTTTCTCACCGCTAGATATTAACGCTTTTGCAGGGTCAATATTAAATACAGCTCCGGGAAGCGTTAACTGTGTAATGAATAATAATCCACCAGCCAACATTAGAATGGCCTGGTATAAATCAGTTGTAGCAATGCTCCACATTCCAGCTATAAATATCCATGTATATGTTATAGTGGCACTTATAATGGTTCCCACCGCAGGATCTAGGCCCGCATAGTTGAAGATTATTGTAAGCCCCTGTATTTGTGCCGCGGTATAGGGCACCATTACAAATAAATAGAGGAATGCTGAAAGCGTGCCCAGGTATCTCGATGAATATAGATCGCTGAGCATTTGTGAGGGAGTCATCCATCCATTCATCCTCGATAACTCCCATATCTTGTAGCCTATGGTTGAAAGCAATATTACTGTTACTAGTAGATATAGCAATTCGAAGCCCAGTGCCCCTACCCCTGTTGCATAGGTTAATCCAACTAGCCCTATCATCATAAACGCGCTATAAGTTGTGGCTGCATAGGTTCCGAAGCTAACTATACTGCCGACCCTGCCTCCCGCAATAATGTAGTCTTTCGTGGTCTTAATATTCATTCTCCTGGACGCATAAGCTATTACAGTGCCCATGATTACATATACCACTAGTATAGCGATGAACAAGGTATTCATGGGCTTCACCCTAGACATGTCTCAAGTATATTATTGAGACGATGATCCATGTAATCGTCAGTAGGACCCAGAAAAGAAGTAGTTCTAATCCCTTAGCATTATACAGGATGAGATATGGCACCATATAACTAGCCATGATCACGATTATGCTTCCCAGCATATAGAGTCTCCTCAACATAAGATCACCGAACATATGTTCGATTAAATAAAAATATGAGGGGCGATTTATAAATTTAACCAGATGGATAGAGGCATAAGGTATGGATAAGGGTTTACGGAGAACAATACTGGAGCTACTCTCCAGTATGCAGGGCAGGGAGATACCACAGTCATACATACATAGAGCGCTCAAAGCCTCCAAAAGCAGGGTTAGCGAGATACTTAAGGAGCTCGAGAGTGATGGCCTTATAGAGAGGAGAAGCATTGGTAGAAGCAAGATTATCTATATCAAAAAAGGTATCACTGAGAAAACCATCAAGCACGAGCTAAAAACACTTAGACTCGGCATAGTCTACTCAAGCGAATACTTATTCCTAGGGTACTTTACTAATAAAATGAGGGATAAGGGATATAGTGTCCATGTAGAGGTATTTAAGGATGGATTAGATACCACGCGTGCCCTAGCTGAGGGTGAAATAGACCTAGCTCTCTCTCCATTAGTTAGCCAGCTATATATGTATCCATTATATAAATCCTACAGGATAATCGCTGGCGGCATGACAGGAGGCTTTAAGATTCTTAAGTCACCTAACGAGGAAGAAGGCACCGTGGTTTACTCTAGTAGAATTAGCACCATGGATTATGTTAGATCGGAATACATTGAGAAATCGGGGTTGAGGGGCTCAGTTAAAACAATTTACTTCAAGTATCCCGACCTAGTAAGCAATCCCAACAGGATTAAGGGATATGTTATCCTATGGCACCCGCTTTATCATTTATTTAAGAATAAGGGGTTCCAGGATTTAACCAGTAAAACCGGGATAAGTATTGGGAATTGCTGTACACTCGCGGCATCCAATATCTTTGACAGCGAAACCATGGAGTTAATTAGGAAGATATATTTAGACTCCATTAACAGATATATTAGAGACCCATATAGATATCTAAGCTACTACTCAGCCGTAACAGGAATACCTGTCTCAGTATTAAGCGATGCAGTTGAATCATATAAGCCCTCTCCAGAAGTCGATATACAGACTATTAGAGGCATGGTTTCCAAGCTAAATAATGGGCTCCCAGATAACACTATATATTATGAGGCACTCTACACAGAGCACTAGTCATAGTTTTAAAAATTCCCATGGCATATTTAAACCAGGGTATAGATGTTCGAGGTTAGATTAGTCAATAGGAAGTATGCCCAGGCCATCCTCACTACTCTACGTGACAAGAACACCAGCCAGATAGAGTTCCGCAAGGGACTAGTGAGGTTGGGACGGATACTTGGATTAGAAATAATTGAGGATCTTGAATGCGAAACAATTGAGGTTGAAACACCGCTGGGTGCCAGGGTACATGGCTGTAGGATAAAGGATTTAGACAACGTTATAATAATAACAGTGCTTAGAGCAGCCTGGCCTCTAACCGAGGGATTAATTAAGATCCTGTATACAGCTAGACAGGGGGTAGTCGTTGCCAGGCGTGTAGAGGAGAAAGGAATGAAGGCTGGTTCCTTCGAGATAGAAGTATCCTATGTGAAAACACCGAGGATAACAAACAGGGATATAGTTGTCATAAGCGATGTAATGATTG
>NZ_JBMFMW010000127.1:0-2818 GCF_049970475.1 Desulfurococcus sp. | reverse complement strand
GGGGTTTATATGGGTTGGTGGGCTGGGTGGAGTCCTCTAGGTGAAACCATGAACATAGTATAATTAGAGCGAACACCTAGGGAGAAATGGTGTCAAAAAAGTTAAGGCACCAGTCTTGTTCTATCCCTAACAAATAATATGGCCTCCCTAACGTTTTCCAGGTTGAGCATTCTCATCAATAATCTCTCAACACCTAGCCCGAACCCGCCATGTGGTGGCATACCATATTTGAAAGCCTCCAGGTAAAAGCTGAAGTTCTCCGGGTTAAGACCTTTCTCCCTCAACGCTTTCAATAGCTTCTCATACCTATGCTCCCTCTGTCCTCCACTCGCTATCTCCAGCCCGCGGTAATCGAGATCGAATTTCCTAGTGTAGACCCCGTCCTCATCCCTCATGTAGTAGAAGCCCGTTGAAGCCCATGGGAATCCCACTATAAAGTATAGCTCATATCCCTTCTCGGCCATTATTTCTCCCAGCTTCTTCTCAGCGTAGTCGCTTAGGTCCTCTGCCTCCGAGATCTCGAGTCCTTCGCTTCTAAGTATATCGACTGCCTCCTGGAATTTTAGCCTCTTAAACGGTGACGAGGGTTTCTTAAGCGTGGCGCCGAGTATTTCCAGCTCCTCTTTATTGTTCTTCAACACATACTCTATGATGTATGTAATCAGGTTTTCAAGCGTTTGGAGAACATCCTCGACGCTATTTATAAAGCCTTGCTCCACATCTATACCCCATGACTCGTTCAGGTGTCTCGTCGTATTGTATTTCTCAGCCCTGAAATACGGGGTTATCTCATAGACCCTTGTGAAGCCAGCCATCAACATTTGTTTAAATAACTGGGGACTCTGGCTAAGATACGCATCGTTCTCGAAATACTGGATCTTAAACAGTGTTGCACCGCCTTCAGCACCAGCAGCCACGATCTTCGGGGTTTGAACCTCTATGAACCCGTTCTTGGAGAAATACTCTCTGGCTGCATTGAGTAAGCTATTCCTAATAATGAATATCGCCTTCTCAACGGGGTTTCTCACTAAGAGCCATCTGTACTTTATCCTCGTATCGAGTAAAGCCGGTACCTTACCCATGGTGTCGACTGGGAGGGGTTCAATGGGTTTCGCGTAAACCTCTATCTTCCTAGCTATATACTCTACTCCTCTCGCACTCCTTTGCTCTGGGGCCTCCTCCCCCTCGAAGCAGAGAGCTGTGCCGATATCGATTTCCATCCCCAGCTTAAATAATTCAGGCTCCCTTTCCTCCTTTAATACCAGGACACTTGGTTTCACGCTGTCGCTACTTACCTCGATAATAATTATCCTTCCAATACTTTTCTTCCTTATAATCCAACCACAAATCCTCTTTAAACCCATTTTACCTCACCTGTGAAAGCATGCCCCAGCCTTCTCAGCTCTATAAGGGCAGGCTTCTAGCTGTAAAAATTTATTAGTAGGTTTAAAATAATATTTTATTAGCGGCTAATTACCCCCAGCCCCGAAGCCAGGCAACCCAGCTATAAATGCACTAGATTAACTAGTGTATAAAGCTGGGTAGGACCCTACGGGGTTTAAAGGATATCCGAGGGTTTGGCCTGGCTAGGATATCCGGGGGTAGGCTACAGCTTTTCCCAGCCGGCGGAAATACCGCCGGCTGACTGATTTAATAACTAGACTGTGGCAAACAGTAAAAACTTATAATCCCTTGTTATAATTACATAGAAAACAGCGGGGCATCATAGCGGGGTAGGGCAGCCTGGTAGCCCGCGGGGCTCATAACCCCGAGGTCGGTGGTTCAAATCCACCCCCCGCTACTTCCTCCTAACTTTTCCAGTACCCTGTTTCTTCCTGCATACAGTGAACATTACTATAGCCGTGATGAGAGTCTCTAGAGTGAGTATTGGAATTATATATGATTGAAGATTCATAATTAGTTTTCCATTCTCTATTGAGAAGACCATGGGACCCCATAAAACCTCACTATTCACTACTACCGGTTGCCCTGTCCCATTTATCTTTATGGTCCTGCTGGACCTGGGATCAACGCGGATGCTTATCGTGTTGATGAATGTACTCGCTCCATATATCTTTATATAGGTTTTACACGTTCCCCATCCATTATTATGTATTTCTACAACTGGGTCCACGGGTAAAATATAGAGGTTGATTGACACGTTAAATAGGTAGGGGGATTGAAAGTTCACTAGCCAGTGGCCTGGTTCAAGTAGCGTGATAAACGCTGGTGGGTATGGATAGTAGGGTTTTATCCCGAGGTCTAATCTTATATCCGTTGCAAGCGTGAGGTTCTCTATTCTCTTCCAGGGTAAAAATATACTGGTTTGATTATCTATAACATATAGGTCTGTCCCATTAGTGTTCAATAACTCGCTTATTGGAAGGGATAAGTTGCCGACGAGTAGTTTAACAACTACTGTTTCATTCTGCCTTACAGTGAATGGACCTGGAGGAGTGATGTATCCGTTTGCATCCACTAGTAAGAATACATCACTGTATTTTTGATCCACTAGTAAGTCATATGTTGAAACCACCAGCTTAGGCTGTGAGGTGTCAAGCACGTATGCCGAAACAAGTAGAATCAATACTAGGAATACTAAGAAATTCCTAGCACATTTCTTCCTAAGCCTTAAAACCAGGTAAGTATGCATAGCTTACTCACCATGGGTTCGAACCTGTTTACTATACCTGTAACCAGTAATACATAAACCTATCTAGCTGGAGATAGTGTAAGCCCAAAGGAGATTGGTTGATAAGCCGCCGCCGGGATTCGAACCCGGGACCTCTGCCTTACCAGGGCAGCGCTCCACCAGGCT
>NZ_JBMFMW010000126.1:0-2938 GCF_049970475.1 Desulfurococcus sp. | reverse complement strand
GTGTAAGTGAGAAAGAGGTGTTAGAGAAAGTATATTCTATACTGGGGAGTAACCATAAGGTGAAGAGGTATCATATAAGAATAGAGAGAATCGAGGAAATAGATCCAAGTGCCTCGAGGGATCCATTCATAAGACAGGTAGCAAACTCTGAGAGGATTGTGAAGCCATGAACTCTGGGAGCGATGCTAAGGAAGTAAAGGAGGCTGGAAGGATTCAATTAGAGGAAATATTAGTGAGGTTTAACGAGTTAAGAGAGTATGCCAATATACTTGCCTCAACAATAAACACTTATCTAACACAGCAGAGAGAGCTGCAACTCGCCTTAGAGACTCTTAAGAACCTGCCTGAGGATGGTGGGGAAGGCTATATAATCCTCGATAGGTTATCCTCAGCGATGATACCTGCAGTAATAAACAAGGAGTGGAGCAAGGGGATACTGGTACACTTAGGGCTGGGCTATTATTTGAAAGCAGATAAGGCTAAAGCGTTGGAGATTATTTCAAAGAGAAGTAGTAATGTTGAGAGAGTACTAGGGGAATTACAGAAGAGGTATAGTGTTGTACTAGAGGAATTAAATAGGCTACAACAGTTGTTATCCCGTGGGTACGGTGGATCTCAGAGCAAGGGTGGAGGATAAGGTAGTTGTTCAAGAAGCTGAGGGAAGTATTCTCCAGGTTTATTGAGACAGCATCATCCCTCCTCTCATCAAGGGAGAAGCTACTGGAGTCGATTGAAGAGCTTAAGCTCAACCTTGTAGCCAATGATGTGGCCTATGAAGTAGCTGAGAACATAGCCTCGGAGTTAACGATGCGTGTTGAGGAGGGATCGATTAAGAGTAGAGAGGAACTCGTAAAGGCGTTAAGGGAGATATTGTTGAGCTACTTCACCGGGTTAAATAGCATTGACTTACTCAGTTTGGCTAATAGTAAGAAGCCATTGAAATTAGTCTTTCTTGGGGTTAACGGCGTGGGGAAGACAACCACTATAGCTAAAGTAGCTGTATACATGAGGGAGAACGGGCTTAAACCCCTAATGGTTGCGGCAGATACTTTCAGGGCTGGAGCCCAGGAGCAGTTGAAGATACACTCAGAGAGAACGGGTATCCCTGTTTTCACTGGTAAATACGGCTCGGATCCGGCTGCCCTGGTCTATGATGCAATACAGTATGGATTGAACAGGGGTTTCAACGTCTTCCTAATTGATACAGCTGGGAGAATGCATGTCGACGTTGACTTGGTGAACGAGCTTAAGAAGATTGTAAGAGTTGCCAAGCCAGATGTAAAAATACTTGTTGTAGATGCTTTAACAGGTAACGATGCATTAGAGCAAGCCAGGTTCTTTAATGAGGCTGTTGGCGTTGACTGCGTAGTGGTTACGAAGGTCGACGCCTATGAAGAAGGAGGCGTACCATTAAGCCTAGTCTACATCTTAAAGAAACCAGTGTTATTCATAGGGGTTGGACAGGACTATAAGGATTTAAAACCTTTTAACCCAATCGAATACGTTGAGAGGATTTTAACTGGTTTACAGTGAAATAGGGGTGTAATGACTTGGATTTACGTGAGCTAGTAGAGGCTTGGAAGAGGATTTTACTAATAGCTACGAAGCCCGAGTGGGATGAGTACTGGACCATATTAAAGATAAGCTTACTCGGGCTAGCCATAGTAGGCGGCATCTCATTCGCTATAAGAATGATATTTTACACGTTTCTCTACCCCTACACTGGGTGATCGGCATGAGTGAATCACAGGAGTCCAGTGGAGGTGCGGCGAAGATATACGCGGTGAAAACAACACTGGGCAGAGAACTGGATACTGCTTTAATTATAGGTATGAGGATCGATGAGATGCGGGCGAGGGGAGAGGAAACCAGTATTGGAAGCATCATCATACCTCCAAATGTAAGGGGCTATGTGTTCATCGAGGTTGAGAGGCTAGGCGAACTCTACAAGGTCATCTCCGATATCAGGTATATTAAAGCCGGTAGGCCGATTAAGGTGTCCTACGAGGAATTCGAGAAGCTTTTGAAGCCTAAACCAGTTATAGAGGAACTTAACGTGGGTGATGAAGTAGAGATCACGAGGGGCCCGTTCAGGGGTATGCGTGCCAGGATAGCGGGCATAGATAGAAATAAAAACATGCTTACAGTGAATATTTTAGAGGCCGCTTTCACAATACCTATTACAATACCAGGTGATTATGTTAAGAAGATAAGTAAGGGTGTGTAGGAATGGTGAAGAAAACCATAAGGGTAATGGTTGAGGGAGGGAAGGCTACACCAGGCCCACCCCTAGGGCCTACCCTATCCCCGTACAAGGTTAACATACCCCAGGTTGTGAAAGCGATTAATGATGCAACAAAGGATTTCGAGGGGTTATCAGTTCCGGTTGAGATAACAATAGACATCGACACCAAGGAGTTCGAGGTAAGGGTTGGCATACCAACTACAACGGCTCTATTAATGAAGGAGGCTGGTGCAAAGCAGCCTACAGGTGACCCGGCTCATCAGAAGATAGGCAATATATCGTTTGAGCAGGTTGTTAAAGTTGCCATATTGAAGAGGGATTCACTAACAGCTAAAACGCTGAGGGCAGCTGTTAAAACAGTCTTGGGCACGGCTAGATCCATAGGTATAACTGTTGATGGAAAGGATCCGAAGGAGGTTCAGAAACTAGTTGATGAAGGTGTTTACGATGAAATCTTATCTAGGTATGAAGAAGAGTGGAGTAAGGGTGGTCAATAATGCCTGTGTATACTCGTGAATCACTGGTTAACGCCATAGAGAAGGCGCTAGCCCTTGGGAAAGGTAGGAGGTTTAAGCAGAGTGTTGAAATGATAGTAGTGCTAAGAGATATCGATGTGAAGGGGCAGGCTGGGAAAATAAGGGAGTTTATAACGCTACCTAAGGGCAGAGGTAAAGAGTTGAGCGTATGTGTGAT
>NZ_JBMFMW010000125.1:0-2947 GCF_049970475.1 Desulfurococcus sp. | reverse complement strand
GGGTGAAGCCAGCCCCGAAAGGAGTAGAGGAGGTTGGTTTAGAGGAAGCCCTCTGGAGGATACTAGCAGAAGACATATATGCACCAGTTGACCACCCACCCTTCGATAGGAGTGAGGTGGATGGTTACGCTGTGAGAAGCATTGACATCGAGTGGAGTGATGAATTATCCCCGGTTGAACTCAGGGTGGCTGGCTCAGTAAGAGTTGATGAGGAACCCGGTATCGCATGTAGGCCTGGTGAAGCAATTGAAGTTGCTACTGGAGCCATGGTACCAATGGACTGCGACTCCATTATAATGGAGGAGTACACTGAGAGAACCGGTGAAGTAATCAAGGTTTACAGGAGTACGAGTCCCGGTGAAAACATCTCGACTGCTGGCAGCGATGTATCAGCTGGAGACCTAGTCCTCCTCAAGGGTACTAGGCTCAGTCACGAACATATAGCTTTACTAGCTGGCCTGGGGGTTAGAAGGATCCCCGTGTATGTGAAGCCCAGGGCTGCAGTATACTCGACCGGCGACGAGGTCGTGGAGCCAGGTGAACCGCTGAGTGCTGGCAAGGTATATGATGTAAACGGCTACCTTGTAACAAGCTATCTCAAGGAGCTCGGGGTTGACGCTGTATTCAGGGGCCGTCTTCCCGATGACTATGAGATTCTGAGGAACACTATAGAAAGCGATCTCGGAAGCTATGACATGGTTTTCACTAGTGGAGGTACAAGCGCTGGGATCAGGGATCTCGTATACAGGGTGTTCGAGGAGCTGGGCGAGGTAGTGGTGCATGGTTTGAAGACCAAGCCGGGTAAGCCAACGGTTATAGCTGTATCCGGTGGTAGACTTCTCGTAGGTCTCCCAGGCTTCCCCTTATCATGCTACATGATACTGAGGGGTGTTGTGAAGCCCATTGTCTCGCTTATGACTGGCCTCAGAGAGGATGAGAGGATAGTGGAGGCTACTCTACCGGTCAGGGTGAGGAAGCAGGTTGGTAAGACCTGGTTGATACCTGTATCACTGGTTGAGGGGGTCAACGGGTATTCAGCATACCCTGTATCATTTAGTAGCGGCAGCATAGCTTCGCTTATCTATAGTGATGGATACATTGAGCTCCCAGAGGACCTGGATACCGCTGAAGCCGGGAGCAGGGTGAGGGTCTACTTGTTCAGGGATCCACCATCACCTGGGAGACTCAACATCATCGGGAGCAACGACCCATTACTCATGGAGTTGTTGAGGGCTACTGGGCTGGCTTACTCCAGCAGGGTGTTGAACACGGGTAGTCTTGCCGGCTGGCACGCCGTGGCAAGGGGTGAGGCGGATATAGCTCCAACCCACCTACTAGATGAGGAGACGCTGGTCTACAATATACCGTTCCTCAAGAAGTTCAACCTGGAGGGTAAAGCGGTATTGATCAGGGGCTTCGACAGGCTTATAGGGATAGTAACAGCTCCAGGTAACCCTAAGAAGATAGAAGGTATAGAGGACTTCCTTAGAAGCGACGTCAGGATAGTTAACAGGGTAAGGGGCTCCGGTATTAGGACTTACCTAGACCACCACCTCAAGAAGATACTTGGTGAGAAGGGGGTGCCCTTCACAAGGGTGAGGGAGCTTGTTAAAGGCTATACATACGAGGTGAAAACGCATACAGCTGTAGCACTAGCAGTAAGGCAGGGGAGGGCTGATGCAGGGATAGCAGTAGGCTACGTGGCGGAACTATTCAACCTAGGCTTCAAACCGTTGACATGGGAGGAATACGACCTACTAGTACCCGTGGAGAAAATGGGGAAGCCAGGCGTAAGGAGACTCATAGATGCATTGGTAAACAAAGAAATAATCGAGCCGCTACTCCAAGGCAAATACGGTAGATACTACAGGATACCAGTGAACGCAGGAAGGCCGAAGCATAATAGATAGCCTAGGAGAGCAATACACTAGTTAATAGTAATTCCCCTGATGGTTAATGTTTATAAGATAAAATAACAAAAAATAAAAGTTATTATTGATTTCCTGTCTTAAGCGAGCATGGTACAAAGAATTAGAAGTGGTGGCGCGCTAGATGTATTAAAACATGTTTTCTATGCCACACAGGCTGATGCTACGTGCTTATGTAACATGAGGACATAGCTCGGATGAACACTCAGCTCGCTACGTCTAGTATTTTCATTACTGCGTGTACTGCTGTTCCCGCGAATACCCTGATCATCGCTTCTTTACCAATATCTCCTGTATCGTAGACTATGTCTGCCTTGCTGTCTATCGAGAATGCCTCCCTTATTATCCATGGTATTGACGCACCCTCTTTCTGCTTTACTTCTGCCGGTTCACGTGTTCTATCTATGTAGACTACCCTGTATCCTTTCCTAGCTGCTTTCTCAATGAACTCCCTACTGTAGGCTATGTTAACTACCGCCCTTAACTCTGGGTTGTGCTTCACTGCCTCTAGGAGAGCTCTTGCCAGGTGGCTCGACGCCCCCAGCTTCACGGGGCCTACCTGCTTCACCGTGCCCATGTACCGTACTATCCTACCTGCCACTGCTACAACGTCTTTTATTCCCCTGGCGTACAGGGGGTTTATGATCCTAGCTATATTCATCCCTACCTCGGGGACCAGGTGCTTGAATACATCCCTATTCTCTAGGACTAGTTCAACGGCTTCCTCTACATCCATTATAGCCCAGTATTTTTCAGCAGGTATAGCGAGCCATGCTGCAGGGTTCACTGGACAATATCCCTTCCCCACACTATACCCGTAGCTTATAGCCATGGATATGAATTCCTTGGCCAACTTCACTGCCTCAGGGATCTCGAGTCCCTTGGCCAGCCCAGCGGCTATAGCCGCTGAGAAGCTGCATCCACCTCCATGGTTGCAGGGCTGGCTCACCCTCGAAGCCCTGTACTCCCTATACCCGCCGCGCCAGTAGAGGACATCTATTGACTCCTCACCCTCCATA
>NZ_JBMFMW010000124.1:0-3002 GCF_049970475.1 Desulfurococcus sp. | reverse complement strand
GTGTGATTGAAACAAGAGTTTTTAACAAGCAGGATATTACTTCTTTTGTTCAGGTTTTTGCTCCTGCTTCTTCTCTTCCTTCTTACCCTTCTTGGACATGCAGATCCCCTGTAGAGGGTTCGATTGAGTAGTATCAATAAGGATGCTTATAAATATTTAATATTGAAATTGTTTGTATTATTTATACTGTAAATAACGTCTCATAAATACATTAGATAACCATTGTCACAACTGAATGTAATTCTTAATAGGGTCGAATAAATTAGAAGAATAACAGTGGTTACAGTGGTTTTACAACTCGATCTCACCAAGGCTGGTGGATGCAGTGATAATCCATTGTCAAGGCTGATATCCATCATAAAGGAAAAGGAAAATGATGAGGTGGAGGTTACCACAACACCCGAGATAATACCCCAGGGTTTGGCTCAACTACTTGGCAATAGATATGGTTATAAAGTAAGTGTTAAAACCGTTGAGAATAATAGAATAATATATGTTTTCAAGAAGAGCTGATATTGCTTAGAATAATTTCTCTCGCAGCTCTACTCAGTCCTCTTGTTAGGAAGCCGTGTACCAGTAACATGGCCGCCTCATCTGGTTTCAGTCCTCTTGTCTCGATATAGAATAATTTATCCATGGTTAACAAATAGTTTCTAGCGTAATGTCTGGCTTCCACTATATTATTGGAATGTATATCTAGAAATGGATGCATGAACGCTGTACTCTCAGCATCATTAATCAATGACTCAATGCCATACACTATTCTAGAGCCAGATGCCTTCCTGGAGGTTATGCCTCTGCCACGTAGAACAGCTATAGAGCCCCCTTCCAGCCTAGACCTTATATATGACTCTGCGCTTACACTAGGATTATCTATATATGAGTAATCCTCTACCTCTACACGTGATCCCTGTGTAGAGTTAACCAGTATAGTCTTCTCTATTGATGAGCCAGCACCCTGAATGGATTCCACCCTGGCTTGTAGTATAGAGCCAGTGTTGAATAATGCTACGAGGGCTAGCCTACTTGCATCCCCTTGCTCAACTATGATTTCGCTGAGATCCACCGCCCTCTTACCTGATTTATGAATCAAGAGTACCTCGTGATCAACTCCTTTAACCACAGTTACCTTTATACCCATGATTCTATGTACGGGATTCTCCGGTATTCTTAGAATCGTGAGACCTGAACCCTCTAAGATCAGCTCTATATACCCTACAGCTATAACGCCATCCCCAGAGTCCTCTACACCTACATCAAATACTCCACCAGTGCTTCGAACCCTGTAGAAGCCCTGGGACACTGTGATTACCGGGATTGATTTAAACCCTATGCTACCACTTGGTGAAAGCGAATCAATAAATGCATTGGGGCTCAAGGCTTTAATTAATATGTTAGCGATGGGGGCTTCTCTGTTTAATGCTCTCCGAACAAGTTCTTCAAGCGGGGATTTATCAATATATTTTTTAATGGTTGGTGAGTCCCCCATCCCTCTTGCAACCGTCTTAGCCATTATCCAACCCCCCCGATCTCCTTGAATTCTAACTGTATAACCTTCGTCAACATCGATGCATACTCGAATGGTAGCTTTGGAAAAATATCCTTAACAAATCCGAGTACTATGAGTGAGACGGCTTCGTTCTCGCTTAGACCCCTAGAAGCCATGTAGAATAACTGATCCTCAGTTATCCTGAACGTAGTTGCTTCATGAGCGACTTCAGCATCCTTCTCCATAATGTGCTCTATCGGATATGTACTACTAGAGCTCTTATCGTCGAGTATGAGGCTGTCGCATTGCGTATAGCTCTTTACATTAAGGGCTCCCTTATTCACCTGTACTAGTCCTCTATATATATTTATTCCCCCGTTACTGCTAATACTCTTAGATATTATCCTGCTACTAGTATAGGGCGCGGCATGAATAATCTTCGACCCGGCGTCCTTAACCACATTACCATTACTTATACCTATCACGGTGCTCGTCGTCTTCGAGCCCCTCCCCTTCAATATCGTAGACGGATATGTCACGGTTATTTTACTGCCTATACTTCCCTCAACCCATTCTATAACGGCTCCATCCTCTGCAATACCTCTCTTATTATTGAAGTTCACTATGTTCCTGCTCCAGTTCTGAGCCGTTATAAAGTTTATCCTGGATCCCTTATGAGCGTAGAGCTCAACCATACCATCATGGAAGCTATGCCTCTTCAGCCTTGGCGCGCTACAACCCTCAATGAACGTTATCTCGCTCCCCTCATCGCCAACTACAATTGTGTGCTCGAACTGCCCCTCTAGCTCGCTTCCAATGAAGAAAAATGCTTCAACCGGGTAGGGTACTTTAACGCCTCTCGGGACATAGACGAATACTCCGCCACTCCAGAGGGCATGATGCAGCGCGGCAAACTTGTGGTCTGTGTACGGGAATACCCTACCGAAGTATTTCTTAACGATGTCTGGGTATTTCTGGATCGCCTCCTCCATAGGAAGCATTATTACCCCGAGCTTCTTGAGTAAGTCCTTCATTGCAGTATATATGTTTTCACTATCGAGCGCGGTTAAAAGCCCAGCCAGGTACTTGGCGTATGTCTCAGGTAATCCAAGCTTCTCATATATTCTACGGATCTCGCTGGGTAGTTCATCGAAATTGCTTACTGTTGAAGCTGCTGGTTTAACATAGTATGAAGCTATCTCATCGAGGTCTATGCTCTCAATCCAAGGAAGCCATCTAGGCGAGGGGAATTTTTCAAATGCCTCCAGCGCCTTAAGTCTATAAAGCCTCATCCATTCTGGTTCTTTTTTCACTCTTGAGATCTCCTCTACAATACTTCTAGATAGTCTGCCCTTGATCTCTATCTCCTTTCTGTATTCAACAGGCTCGATCTCATGGTGTTCAAGACTCTTAGATAGCTCGATAGCCATACTACTTTACCTCAACCAGTTGTATCCTTCCCTAGCTATTTTATCAGCTATTTCTAACCCGCCCTCCGCAACTATCCTTCCAT
>NZ_JBMFMW010000123.1:0-3092 GCF_049970475.1 Desulfurococcus sp. | reverse complement strand
GGTTCATCACTGATTGGTGAAATCCAGGAGGCAGCCATAACGTTGAGTCTTCCACTACTACTCCTAGACACTATCAAGTACACTGGCCTTGGATGCAGGACGTGATATTCGCCTGGATCGACCTCAATGTACATCATGCTACATCAGGTATATAAGTATAAAGTGAAAAACATTAAAACCCTGCCATACCATAATTCAAACCGGTGCGGGGGTGCCCGAGCTTGGCCAAAGGGGTCGGGTTGAGGACCCGGTGGCGTAGGCCTGCGTGGGTTCAAATCCCACCCCCCGCACTAAGATTCTGTCTTAAAATCAACTAGGATTGCTGAGGTCAGGATCGCCGGCTGGTTTCACTGACCTCTTCCCTGCCCTAGAGGGCGAGGCTTTCAGTTGTAACAATCTTCTCCACTGCTCCAATACTATTGGGTGTAGTTAATAGTATCAGTGTTTTTCGGTGCAATGATATCTGTTAGTCTTCCTTCGGGTTTTCATCGCTGCTAGGTTTAGCGTTATGTCGACAATTATATGCCTTACTATGAGTATGCTATGGTGAAACACAATCTTCTCTATCCTACTAAGTGTGGCCCTATATTCTACCTGACAAAACATCGCATCGCGATCTCCAAGTATGGGCATCAATTACTATGGGCAGGTATCTAGTGATTGCTTGAAACACTTGGTTATTTCAGCACCTGGTTAACACATTGTGAATTTTGAACAATGTTGAGTCCTCTAAGAATGATATTATGGCTGGTAAAAGATCGGATCACACATGCGTGCTTTAAATCCTTGCCAAGTATCTTAAACTATGGGGTCCTGTATGAAACTGTATGAGTATGAAGGTAAGGAGATAGCTAGGAAGTATGGTATTGAGACCCCTAGAGGCATCCTTGCAACAAGTGTTGAGGATGTGGATAAGGCATATAGAGAGTTGAACACGGGGACAGTAGTATTAAAATCCCAGGTGCTCGTGGGCGGTAGAGGCCTGGCCGGTGGAGTAAAGAAGGCTAGTAACCTGGAGGAGGCCCTTACGAAGGCGAGGGAGCTCTTCTCGATGAGCATTAAGGGTGAGAGGGTTGAAAAAATACTGGTGGAGGAGGCTGTGTGTATCAGTAGAGAGCTTTACATGTCTCTCACTGTTGATAGGGCTACTAGAAAACTAGTCTACCTTGCCTCAGGTATGGGCGGTGTTGAAATAGAGGAGCTAGCTAGAAAACACCCTGATAAAATACTCAGGATACCCGTAGACCCGTTCATAGGATATAGTGGCTACATGGCTAGGCATGCACTTGGGTTCCTTGGTCTTCAATGGGATAAACTAGGACAGCTCGACAACATCATGAGAGCTATGTATAAAATAATGATGGACTATGACGCGGAACTAGTGGAGTTCAATCCCTTAGCCTACACGTGTGATGGGAGGCTTACAGCGCTGGATGCAAAGATAATCATAGATGATAACAGCTTATACAGGCACCCCGATCTTCAGCCTTTATACGGGAGGGATGCTACCCCCTATGAGAAAGTAGCTAAGCAACTCGACTTCAATTATGTCGAGCTTGATGGAGACATAGGGGTGATAAGTAATGGAGCCGGGTTAACAATGGCCACCATGGACTCGATTCTACATTATGGTGGGAGACCAGCCAACTTCCTCGATATTGGTGGGGGTGCTACGCGTGAGAGGGTCAGGGAGGCAGTTAAAATAGTGGTCACCCATCCAAGGGTCAAGGCAGTGTTAGTCAATATATTTGGCGGTATAACCAGGTGCGATGAAGTGGCCTCTGGAATCGTTGAAGCCCTAAGTGAAACCAAGGTGGCTAAACCCATCGTGGTTAGAATGCTTGGCACCAATGAGGAGGAGGGCAGGAGGATACTTATTGAGCATGGTATAACTGTTTACACGGAGATGGATGAAGCAGTATTAAGGATTATCCAATTAGTCAGGGGGGTGGGCTGAAGATGGGTATAATAGTCGACTCAAGGACCAGGGTACTGGTTCAAGGGATAACAGGTAGGGAGGGTGGGTTCCACACGAAGCTCATGCTGGAGTATGGTACCAAGATAGTTGCAGGTACCTCACCCGGTAAAGGGGGAACATATGTCCATGGGGTTCCAGTGTATAACTCTATAAATGAAGCCATTAGAGAGCAGGGGACTATTGATGCAAGTATAATATTTGTTCCAGCCAGGTTCGCCAGTGACGCTGTCTACGAGGCAGTGGACAATGGTGTTAAAACCATAGTGGTTATCACAGAGGGCATACCTCTACACGACGAACTCAGGTTTGTGAACTATGCTAGAAGCCGTTCTGTCACACTTATCGGACCTAATACACCTGGAATAATGACGGTTGGTGAGGCAAAGCTAGGTATAATGCCATCGCATGTGTTTAAACCTGGTAGAATAGGCATTGTCTCAAGAAGCGGTACGTTAACATACGAGGTAGCTAGGGAGCTTATCAAACAGGGTTACGGGGTTTCAACAGTTCTGGGATTGGGTGGAGACCCGGTTACAGGGTTAGACTTCATTGATGTATTCAAGATGTTCTCCAAAGATGATTCAACAGATGCAGTCGTGTTAATCGGGGAGATAGGCGGCGATGCTGAGGAGAGATTTGCTAGATTCTACAGTCAGTATGATGGGAGGAAACCGGTTGTTGCATATATAGCTGGTAGAACCGCCCCACCAGGGAAAAGGATGGGTCACGCCGGTGCAATAATATCGATGGGTATAGGCGACTATGCTTCCAAGAGGAGTAGCCTTGAAGAAGCCGGAATACCTGTAGCGGATACCCCGTCACAGATACACCAGTTATTAAGCAAGATCCTTGTATAGGGTTCACCCAAGGTATTTTTAAGGAAAACCTCCTTGGAATACATGATGTGTCATGCTGTTTTTGTTTTATAGTTTGGAGTTTTATAGGCTGCTTAATGTTCTTTCCGCTTTCAAAGCAAAATCTATAAGTACTGGCTCCTTGCAAATTCTAGGCTGGCTCCCTAAATATTATCTAATGCTATGGAGACACAAGGGATTTCGTGGTTAGCTGGTTAGGAAAGATTTATTTATTTGCTTTGATCCCAAATAAATATATC
>NZ_JBMFMW010000122.1:0-3146 GCF_049970475.1 Desulfurococcus sp. | reverse complement strand
GCTCTCTACGTATAGCCTACCGAACTGTGTTAGCAAACCGCCGTGAGCCTTAGCAAGGGACTCTCCTTTAAGCACTGTTGGCACCTCAATAACGAGTTCAGCGGCGTTATGCCCCAAGTCTACGGCAACCCTGTACCTGCCTTTACCGGGGCACTCTTTCGCGGAGCTCAAGTACTCTTCAACGGGAGGCAAGCACTCCGTAGCCAATTTGAGCACTTCGCTACCTGGATTTGTCGAGTAGAGCTCAACCCCGCACTTCTCGACTTCTCTCGTGAATAGCGTCTCTATTTGAAACTCGTGGATGCTCATGACTACAGGCTCGAGCGGTATACTGTACTTAAGGCTTACCTCAAATGCCACGCCGGCTGCGGCGGCCCTCGCCTCGGCTTCATTGTTCTCGTGGACAACGAGGATGTCTACATCGCTGAATTCGTCAGCCAGTCCTTTGGCGCAACTACCAAAAAGCGCTTCAGGTTCGTCAACTCAAGCGAGCGTAGATGATGATAGGATGTACAGTCTCACGGGGCCCCCGGGTGTCCCGTAGAAGTCGATTCTAGCTTTATCGAGGTAGGCGTTCAAACCTAGTCTCTTAGCGAGAGCCGTGGGGACCAGTATCTGTGAATTATTAGCTTCAAACCCACTATTAACCCACGCTACAGTTGACACTTGGAGTGTGGAGTTAAAGTTACTCCCTATACCCAGCTTTATCCTGGTCGCCATCTCTAGCCACCGGTCTCAATGGGTGTAGTCTCCCAAGCCCCTACCGGAGGGGCTTCTACTCCACCTGGTTGCCCCTATGAGGGTAAGGTTTATCTGGAGCTATCCCCGGATTTACCCTATAAGTCTCAGGGCTGGTTTGAGTTGATCGTTGAGGTTATCGGTGTATCTAGGTTCTTCGGCGAGGTTAAGGCTGTTGATGGTGTTTCTCTTAGTGTTGGCAGGGAGGTTGTCGCTATTATGGGCCCTAATGGTAGTGGTAAGTCGACCTTGCTATCCATGGTGGCCGGTGTTCTCAGACCTTCTGCTGGTGTCATTAGGGTTCATGGTTTTAATGTTTGGGGTTCTAGTGTTGAGATGGCTAAGGCTAGGAGTCTCCTAGGCTACGCCCCCCAGAAGCCCCCTCTTAGGTTTGATGTATCAGCTTACGATAACCTCGTATGGCATTGTTTGATTAGAGGTTTTAGCTTGCTTGATGCTAGGAGGCGTGCTAGGGAGCTACTGGAGCTCGTGGGTTTAGCTGAGCACTCCGGTAAAAGCGTGTGGCAACTTAGTGGTGGTATGGTTAGGAGGCTTGTCATAGCGTCAGCTCTAGTCCATGAGCCCGATGTCCTGGTCATGGATGAGCCTAGCACCGGGGTAGACCCCGGAGCTCTGGATAGCCTATGGGCTGTGATAATGAGGTTATCCAAGGGTAGAACCATCATATACTCGACTCATAACCCCATGGAGGCTGAGAGGTTCTCATCGAGGGTAGCTATAATGCACCGGGGCAAGGTGGTGTTAGAGGGTGAGCCTAGGAGTCTAATCGAGAGCTACGCTCCAAACCCCATGGTGGAGGTTACACTAGCAGAGGGTGAGCCGTTGGAGGTTGGAGAGTGCGTCATGGTGGAGAAGGTGGGTAGGACAGCTACCTACGAGGCGTGGAACGTAACAGCTTGTATTGAGAGTGTAGCGAGAGCTCACAAGGAGGCGGGGTTTAGGATTGAGAAACTCGAGGTTAGGACACCCGGGCTAAGGGAGGTGTTTAGGAGGGTTACTGGTGCAGCGTTGGGGTGAAGGGCTGTGACCTGGATTCTACTAGCTGAAACATGGGTTTTCATCAAGAGTCTACGTAGGAGGAAGGATCTACTATTCTGGCTCATAGTGTTCCCAGTGGTCTACATGCTCCTAGTCAACGCGATATTCGCTCCAAGAGAGGCTCCTGTATCGTTTAAAATAGCTGTGATGGACGAGGACGGGAGTGTTCTATCGAGAGCTCTCGTTAACGCCATGAACGAGTCTGGCATCTTCGAACTCAGACTACTGTCAGCCTCCGACCCGGGGGAGTTACTGGAGTTACTTAGGAGGGGGGAGTACCCCCTGATCCTGGTTATACCAAGGGGTTTCCACAATAACATAACGGGGACTAGACAAGCTAAGCTAGAGGTGTACTATAACCCAAACTCGCGGGATTCACTTACAGCTCTCAGGGTGCTAGAGGATCTCATACTCCACTTTGAAAACATGATATCGAGTAAAGCCGCCGACACAATGTTAAACTACGTGCCGGAGCCCTTTAAGAGCATGTTATCAGGCTACATAAGCTTCCTAGTAGACCCCATCAGGTTAGCTAAGTTTAACGTAACAGGAGCTTCCATAGCTGAGGTTACGAGGGCCTTCAAGCTTAGCTTGGTGACGTTAACGATCGGTTTAATGCTACTCTACACGGGTATAATGGGCGGGCTCCACGCTATAGCGGAGAAGAGGTATGAGGGTTATATTCAATCAATACTATCGAGCCGCGTTAAGCCATCGACCTTCCTGCTATCCGAGGTGATAGCTATAACCGTGGGGGGCCTCGTATCGGCTTCGGTTATAACCCTAACGGGTTTAATGCTAGGAGCTCCAATACTAGAGGTGCCTTTACACAAGATCCTCGTAGCTCTAGCCTTGATCCTGGTAAGTGTAATGGGCCTCATAGGGTTCGGTTTAACCATAGGGATTGTGGCTAAGACACCTCAGTCAGCCTCAGCTCTAGGTAACGCTATAGCGTTCCCCATCATGTTCCTAGGCGGCTTCACTATACCTAAGTTCATGCTACCCTCATGGCTCCAGGTATTCCCAGAGTTATTCCCCCACTCGAGGCTTGTCTACGCCATAACATATTACGTGCTGGGGGATTGGAGCCTAGAGGAAACAGTGGTCTACGCACTCCCAGCCATAGCGTTAAGCCTAACACTACTACTAGCAGGAGCTCTAGTCTACAGGAGGGTCCTGGAGAGATTACTGGGAGGCTGAGATAACTAGAGGCGACCGTGAAAGCCAGGAGCACAACTAGATTGTACGAGCCGGGACACCCCCATATTTGAAGGCTGTTAGAGAGGCGCTAGAAGGGGCTAGAAGCGAGGAGGCTAGGAGAATGGCTGAGGCTCTGGAGCCAAGTGCAA
>NZ_JBMFMW010000121.1:0-3158 GCF_049970475.1 Desulfurococcus sp. | reverse complement strand
GTAACGTTATCTGCTTCGGGTACTCCTTGCCAGCTGCACTGTGTAGCTTTATCTCGAGCATTTGGCCGGCAGTATAGCCTTGGACGGTAATATTCATGTTAGCTGTTTGACCCGTTCCAATAGGTATACTTATATTACTCATATTACTTGCGTCATATGTTGTAGTTTTGTCTTGAGTTTTGGCGATGATGCTTTGTACTTTGTTGGTGAGACTCGATACTGGTACCCCGTTTATGAATATGTTGTCTATTGTTACGTCTACTGTTCCAACATTCTTTACTTGAAGATATATGGTCCAGTTGCCGTCAGGATTTTTCGTAGCGTATGCTGAGACTATTTGGAGGTTCTCTGTGCCCGTGAATGAGCCCACTAGGCCCGTCATCCATAATGCTACTGCGATTGCAATCGCTATTGTTACAGCTACTATTATTACTGTGGCTATAACTGGTGAAATTGCCTTCTTCATCTATCTCCACCTCGATTTATTTATTCTTGGGTCTGGTTTATAAATAATGTTTTACGGTATTCCCATTATATTTAAACATGCAGCTATTTTAACCATTATATATGGTTCTTTAGTAGTTGCCCCACCTCCTCCGTGAACTCGGCTGGGTATGCTATCACTAGTCTGTCTCCGGGTTTAAGTATGGGGTTTCTCGCTAATGGGTATGCTATCCATGTATCCCCTGTTTTAACAGCTAGGACTGTGCCCCCGTATTTCCTCAGCCATACTGTCACCCTGTCTAGGCTTGTCTCTCTTGACACCGTGATTGTCCTTATCTTCTCCCCTATTGTCTCAAATATCTTGGCGAGGACCTCGCTGTACTCCTCGGGTAGCTCCTCGAGGAGGCTCGGTATGTGACTTATAGTGTTGGATGCATCAGCTATGTCCTCGAGCTCCTTGAAGAGGATTGAGAGCCCTATGAATGTATCAGGGTTTATCATGCCTGCCGCCTCCTTGAGCTTGTTTAATGCGTCCAGCTGCCTCCAATCTATGTAGACTTCGAGATCCTCCACCTCCCCTATCACGCCTGGCTCGGGCTCCAGTAGCGTGTAGTGGGCTAGGTCTATCATGAGCCTCGTGTAGTCCTTGAGCTCCACTATGCTCTTTAAAACCTGCTCGAGCTCCCCGGATAACCGTTTCTCCTGTAGTGTTGCACCGTGGTCGTTGAGCATCCTGATAACGTTCTCCCTGTAACCCCTCACATATATCGTGGATTTTGCTGGTAGAATAGTCTCAGGCGAGGGGGCGAGCATCGATTTCCCAGCATGGACACTAAGCAGCACGTCGACTGGGTATACGTCGGTGAGCTCTATGACTTTAACTGGTTTCTCGAGCACTAGTTTGGCAACTATCTCTCCATCCATGAGTAATGCTATCTCATCATAGCTCAGGCTCGGCGCGTACCCGACTAGCAGTGTGTAAACTATGTCCTTGACGCTGTCCACTATCGTGTCTATTGCTGAGCCATAGTAGAAGGCTAGTAGGCTTGCCTCGGCTCCCTCCCTGGTTCTACCGTATGCCAGGGCTGTATGCATTATGAACTGGGCTAGGTTATCGTCTATCACCCTGTTTATATCTAGGACTCTCTCAGCTGCCTCAGTGTCCCTTGAGAAGTACGCGTAGAATGCTAGGTCTAAACTTATATCGCTAAGGCTCCAAATAGTCTTCAATATGCTTGCAACGGATACAGGCCTGTATCTCACTCTTGTGAATTTATCGTGGAGCCTCCTATGTTGCTCAGGCGTTAGATTCCCACTGGACACCATGCAACTCCTCGAGTGGTAGATATATATACTGTAACCCTCTTAAAAGCATCAACATGGAGTGAATAAGGGTGGAAGTATATTGCGGTGATCAGGAGATTCATTGGCTCGCTAATACCTCTGCTAGCCCTCGCCGTGGGGGAGGTAATAGCCGGGTTGACCCTGAGATTCAATATAGAGTTACTACTAGTGTACCCGGTGTTAATGATTGTGATACCCGGGCTCATGGATCTCCGCGGTGACGTCTACGGTGCCATAGGGTATAGGCTTACAACAGCGCTACATATAGGTGCGGCTGAGCCAAGGTTGTTCACAAGGTTCAACATTATCAACACTCTTACAGGGTACACGGTATCCCTAATTACCTCGCTTGAACTATGCTTCATGGGGCTGGTACTCTCATACATGCTTAACCTCGGCTCCATGGATCCTGTCTCCCTCGTATTCATTGTGACTACGTCGACGATCATTGTTTTCCTAGTGTTAAACCCCATCGTGTTGGCTTCCGTGATAATGTTGTTTAAGAAAGGTGTGGATCCATCAGGCTTCGTCGCCGTGGTTGTCACCGGTGTAGGGGATGCCTTAACCCCTTTAACGCTAATCCTTGTGTCGCTTATGCACCAAGTGATATCATTCATAGTTAAGCTCCTCTTCGTACTAGGCGTGCTTGCATCGCTGGCTATATCATACCTCTACCTGGCCAGGATACATGAGGATAAATCGGTTAAGGAGAACGCTGTCTCATCCATTATAGCTTCCTCGGGAAGCAGCCTGGGAGGCTTTTTTGCAGCCATCAGTATTGAGGAATTGCTTAGCAGGGTCCCTGAGGTCCTCGGTGTTTTACCAGCCTTTAATGCTTTAATAGGGGCCTCCATGGGGCGTCTGGGCAACATGTTAAACATAGAGCTTCATGTGAAAGGCAGTGCTAATACCCGTAGATATCGGCGGGAAAGCCTTCTCGAGGCTATAGCTACATTCATATCGATACTTGCAGCGTACACAGTGATCCTAGCTACTAGTGGCCCAGGGATGTTCACCGTGTCAACTCTCTCAATCACTATATCATTCATACTTGTATACTCGCTCTCAGCTGTTACAACCTTCTACCTCACCACTATCTCGTTTAAGCATGGCTGGGACCCTGATAACATAGTATTTCCCTTGATGACCACGTTCGCTGATTTTGCGGGCTACCTCTCTACACTACTGATACTGGGATTAGTAATCTAAGCTAGTTATTCACGGTTCAACCCTGGTGCTGACTCCTCAACGCATTTCTCAGCTAGAAGAGTCTCGAGTAGCTCGACATACTTCAGCCCGTGGTCCGGGAAGACGACGATGTCTCCCCTCAGCGAACCCTCCTCCAACAGCTTCATCAAGGCATATACAGC
>NZ_JBMFMW010000120.1:0-3182 GCF_049970475.1 Desulfurococcus sp. | reverse complement strand
TATCAGCGAAATTCCAGAATACCTCGAACATATCTGCTGTAGCAATTGCTGCAGGTATTATGGGTATAACCCACATGAACCTCCATATCCACCTCATTGGTTTCTCAGGTAATTTAAGTGTTTTAACCCAGAAGTAGATCCAGTTGACCTCACCATACCACTCCCATGTCAACAGGGTTGTATACGCGAATAATGCTAATGCTAAACCAAGTACTACAGGCGCCCATATTCCATAGGTTCTATAGAAAGCCTCCATGGCTAATTGTGCACCAGATAGATCTGGTCTCTCGATATATACACGGGTAACTATATCAACTATACCGGTCATAGAGCATATGACTATTGTATCCATGAAAACCTCGAAGACACCGTAGAGACCTACTCTACCAGGGTGGTCGACAGTCATATACGCATACATGTTTGGAGCACTACCCAATCCAGCCTCATTAGAGAACAACCCCCTTGCAAAGCCGTATCTGATAGCCGAGTAAACTAGCCAACCAGAGAGACCGCCTGCTGCTGCCTGCGGTGTGAATGCATAAGTAAATATCTCTCTGAAAGCCAGCGGGAGATTACTGCCATATTTTATCCATATCACAAGTGATGCTACAATATACCATGTAGCCATGAACGGCACCAGGAAGTTCGATACATCAGCGATCCTTCTGACACCGCCCAAGACTACTATTGCTGTAAATATGAAAATTAATATACCCGTTATCAACTTTGCTTGGAAAACATCAAATCCATAGGCTTTAGCAATATATTCAACACCAAGGGCCACATTATTCGCCTGCACAGTATTACCTATACCATACGCAGCGATAAATGCGAATATAGAGAATAACACTGCGAGCGCCGGGCCTACAGTCGGCACCAGCCTTATATAATATGGTGTACCCCCTTCAACTTTCCCATCCGGCGTGATTCTCCGAGACCAAGCACCCAGCGTGGCTTCAACGGCTTTAGTACCCATCCCAAGGATAGCGCAAACCCACATCCAGAAGAGCGCGCCAGCACCACCTAAATGAACAGCTGTGGAGACACCGGCTATATTACCTACACCCACCGTGGCCCCCATAACTGCAGCCCATGTCGCAAATGGACTTACCTCTCCCTTACCACCCGTACCCTTATACAACATGTTCTTAAGTACAGCTTTAAACTTGGTTACCTGGAATAAACGGCCGAGAATCGCTATCGAGAGCCCTGTTCCAGCCAATATTATTACCGCAGGAAGACCCCATACTAGTCCATCTATGAAGTTTATTGCTTCAATTATCGATTCAAGTACACCCACTCAAGATCCCCATCACATTTTTACCTATCCACAGTTTATATACTATTGCATTATTTTTAAATGTTTCCAAATAATATGGAAACATTTATTATGTGTTCCTATTAATATTCTATTATGGGATGGGAAATGAGTGGAGAAAACATCTATCAGAGATCGATGGCTAGTTTAATAGTATGGGTCTCATCGCTAATACTGTTAACAATACTCTTACTAGAACTAGGGTTCATGACAAGTATAGATGAAGTAGTATCTAATTGGCCGGCGCATATAACCATAGTGGCCATACTTCTAGTGCTTGAGATAGTGGCATGGCTCACAGGTAGGAAAAGCCAGCCGGTGAAACCCTCGTAATACCGGGTTGCGGGCTTGAGTTTCCTGGTGTTATGTAATGGATAATGAGAGACCTGGAAAAGATCTTCAACTCATAGAGAAATATTGGAGACATGTTTCAAGTAGTCAGGGATTCAAGTATTTTCCCCTGGTGGTTAGTAGGGCAAAGGCGTCGAAGGTATGGGATATAAATGGGAGAGAATATATAGACTTCCTCAGTAGTGCCGCAACATATAATATAGGTCACAGTAACGAGGAGGTTATCAAAGCCATCAAGGAGCACCTAGATAAATTCATACATTACTGTCTCTATTTATACCATGAACCAGTAATAGAATTATCGGAGCTACTTACAGGAATCACGTTGGGAAACCATAGGAAAAAAGTTGTATTCGGTCTCTCAGGTGGGGATGCTAATGATACAGCGCTTAAAGCCGCGTTCATCTATACCCGTAGACCCGGCGTGATATCGTATACTTACTCATACCATGGGACAACAGCTCTTGGGATAGCTGTAGGTGGATCATTCAGGGAGGAGATCAGGAAAGCAATACCGTTTAAAGACGTGTACTTCGTGGAGTACCCGGATACATATAGATGTGGTAATATAGAAGACCCTAGAGAATGCGGCGATCACCACCTTTCAAAATTAGAGGACTTACTGAAGAAGATTAACCCGTCCAGTTTTGCAGCTATAATAATGGAGCCCATACAGGGCGATGGCGGAGTATTAGTTCCCCCGGAGAACTATGTTAAAGGCTTATTCAAGCTAGCCAGGGAAAACGGGATAATAATTATAGATGATGAAGTCCAGACAGGTATGGGTAGGACAGGTAAATGGCTGGCAATAGAGCACTTTAACGTGGAGCCAGACCTAGTAGTCCTAGGTAAAGCACTAGGGGGAGGTATGCCTATATCAGCTGTTATCGGTAGAAGCGAAATACTGGATGCCGCGCCGCCTCAAACATTCTTTGCCACCTCAGCCGCACATGCATTATCCTGCGTGGCAGCCATAGCCACCATCAAATACATTAAGAATTATAACCTAGTAGAGAAAGCCAGGGAACTCGGCGACTATGCTGTAAAAAGGTTGAATGAGTTGAAGGAAAAATACGAAATAATTGGCGATGTAAGGGGTAAGGGACTAATGATCGGGGTTGAAATAGTCAAGGAGAAGAAGCAGAAGATCCCTGACAGAAAAACAGCACTTAAAATAATATGGAGGGCATGGGAGAAAGGGGTAATAATGATGACCTACGGTAAATACGGTAATGTCCTGAGGATTGCCCCTCCACTCGTGATATCAAGGGAGGAACTTGACGCTGGGATAAACATTGTAGACGAGGCAATCAAGGATGTGTTAGAGGGAAGGGTCCCGGATGATGTAATAAATAAAATGAAAGCATGGGAGTAAAACATCTCAAACACGCATCTTTAATACTTTTTTATATTTTCATTCCTAGGCTAGTATTCAATAGTGCCATGAAAAATAGAGAGGTAGCCGGGCGGGGATTCGAACCCCGGTCACGGGGGCCAGAGCCCCGCATCCTTG
>NZ_JBMFMW010000119.1:0-3252 GCF_049970475.1 Desulfurococcus sp. | reverse complement strand
CAGTAGAGCCAGCTGAGCACCCTTGAGACGGCTTCACCTATGCCGGGCGGTGGCTCAGGGGTCACTGTTATTGGTAGGGAGTAGAGTAATTGATACACGAGATCCATTATCCCACCCATACTACGTGTCGTAGACGAGTTAAATAAGGAGCATACCGTGTAGGGCCCTGATTATTTGACTCCCTCCTACAGTATAGGTGTGGTGCCCGGAATGTATAACCATGTATGGTGGAGGCTCACAGGCGTGTCATTCTTCAACCTCACCGATGCTGAGAGAGACCTGGTTCTCGAGGAATGGAGTTCAATGATGTCCGTGATAAAGGAGGGAGTGCTACTAGCCAGGAGGATCACTGAGGAATACAGGTATGGAGCCTACTCTATAGATACAGCACAATACAAGTACTATGCATTAGCCCCACCCGGAGTAAACCTCTCATTCTTCAATGCCTCGAGAGAGGAGCCTAAGAGGCCGAGAGCAGTTAGGTTGATGAATCCTAGGACACTCTCACTCGAGGATGGCAGGATGGCCAGAGTATATGTTGTCTACAGGTATCCATTGAAGCTACCGGAGGGTTTCACATACATGCTCCTCTCCTCTAGTGATGAAGCTGTATTAGTCTTTAAACGGATCCCGCGTTCCAGGGCCATCCATATAGCTGACTCGGTGAGGAAGAGAAGGCTAGGTATACTGGGGGCTAGGGAGGAAGCCAGTGTAGAGCTCGCAGGGGAACTAGCTTCGAGGATAATCAGGGGCGCAGACCTCTATGAGTTCCACTTACTCCTCACTATGATAGCACGGGATTACAAGACACTAGAGGATAAGGCTGGAGAGTTAAGAGACTTATTGAAGACGCATGGCCTGGAGGCTGAGGCCCCCTACATGCAGCTGGATCTATACTACTTTAAGACGAGTGGACTACTCGCCGGGCTCGAGAAGAAATATACGGATACCTACTCCATTAAACCATTCTTCTTCCTAGTGGACGAGGAGGTGAGGGATGAGCGGGGCGTATTCCTCGGGGTCTCAAGCTCTGGATGTCCCGTAATCCTGGATCTCTGGAGCAAACCTAACCTCAACTTCGTTGTGCTAGGGGTCTCGGGAGCCGGTAAATCAATGACTATCAAAATATACTTGAAGAGGCTTAGGGAGCTTGACAAGGGTGTAGTTTACTTTGGTGTCGACCCAGAGTCAGAGTATACGAGGGCTTCAAGGGTATTTGATGCAACACCAGTGGAGATCACTGAGGGCGAGGAGCTGGGTTTAGATCCCATTAGACTACTTAAAGAAGGATTCCTAGAACTAGGCCAAGTAGCCGACGTGCTTTCAGAGCTCTACGCTATACCCCCGAGGCTACAAGGTGTTCTAAGGAGGGAATTATTCGTTAAGAGTGATAGAGTGGTTGACTTAGAGAGCTTTATAGAAGTCATCGGCGACAAGGAGTTAAAGGGCTTCCTCAAGGGAGCATTAGCACCACCCGATATCCATGTGTACAGGGGGAGGCTCCCAGAGCTAAGGGGGTCGACTATATTCGGGTTGAAGAATATTAGATCTAGGCGCTTGAAAGCGCTTATAAGCTCGCTTATCAGTGTATATACGTACAATAAGCTACTCTCTAAAACAGGAAGATCGGTTTTCTTCATTGATGAAGCATGGTTGTTCCTCGAAACCCCATCTCTCATGGGGCTACTGGAGAACATCGCTAGAAGGGGAAGGAAGCATGGAGTTGCATTCATCTATATAACCCAGAGAGCAGAGGATCTCGCTAGAACCCCGCAGGGCAGGAGTATCCTGGAGCAATCAGCCACTGTACTAGTGTTAAGGCAGGAGCAGGAGGGGAGGAATATATTAAGGGAGATATATGGCTTGAGCGATGCGGAGGTAAACACCATTATAAACGCTCCACCAGGCTACGGCTTGCTGAAGACAGGTGGTAAGAGACTATTTATACAGGTGCTTGCAACTAGTGAGGAACTCGGGTTATTCTCCACGAGTAGGTGAGTAGGATGGAGGCGAGGCTTCATGACTTCATATACCTTGAGGAGGCATCGGTGCTTGATGAAAAGCTGATCGGCCCCTTGAAGCTGAGGAACACGGTGACCCTGATCCCAGGCATACTCATGCTACACGCGTGGCTTACAAGCGGTTCCCTAGGCGCGCTTGCAACCGGCTTGTTAATGATGTCTATGACAATAGCTAGTATAGTATACTCTGGGAAGACAATGACCCTAGAGAACATGTTGACGGCTTACATCTACTCTTTAATATCCATTTACCGGTGGAATTGGTTAAGCCATAGGGGATCAACGTCAACGGCTCCCCGCACTAAAGGATGAGGCTTCGCCTCTACTAGGGCTTTCCATGAACTTGTAGAGCCCTAGGGTTTATAGTTTGTTGCCAACTGATTCCTGGACCTGGGTTGCCATAGTATATTGTTTACGAACTTAAATGCGTCAATATATATTAATATATATTTCACGGTCAAAATATTTAAAAAGATTCGAAAAATATAGATCTTATGGGTCGGGAATATGGGTATAAATATCGAGCAGGCTTTGAACACGTATCCCGACATCCAGGGAGACTTGGAGGAGCTCACTGTACTGGTGAAAGGATACCTTGCACAGCTAATTAATGCCGGGTCCCTCGGGGAGCTCGGTGTAGAGGATGTATACATTAATGAACCCGGCTCCATAACAGTAATCGCCTTAAACCATAAGCCAGCTAGACACGGCGAGCTCAGGATTCCATTAATCTCAAGGAAGCCACACGACTTACCCGGCAAGTACACCATCACCCGTGTAGAATATACAGGTAAACCAGTAGTAGGGAGAAGTGATGGTGAAAGAGTGATTGTATACAGGGTTAGACTAAGAGATACAGTTATCCAGGAGTATATAGCGAACAAGTCGAACCCGGAGTCCCTGCTGCTACTCATATATACTATAATAGATGAAATACTATGGACACTGAAATACTTCTCGAGTCATTGAATTATGAGTTGAATTCACCACACTTGAGGGCAGCATTTATATATGCTTTAACACTAGCCGGGTTAGCATCGCTAAGGAGAGCTGAGACGCCGGGCATCATCATAAACTCGCCTTCAGGCTCAGCTCCCTAGAGAGTTTTTCACGTACACAACAGTCTTCTCAGGGGACTAGTAGAAATTAGAATAATAAAGGATACTACTGTTTCTTCCTAGGTGTTCGCTCTAATTATACTATGTTCATGGTTTCACCTAGGGGGACTCCA
>NZ_JBMFMW010000118.1:0-3325 GCF_049970475.1 Desulfurococcus sp. | reverse complement strand
GGGGGTCACTGTATACTACTGGCACTTCTCTTATTGGCTCGTGCAGCTACTTAATGGCCTTGTAGGGGTCCTCCACCATTAGAAGCACCGCTAATGGGTCGTTGTCAATGACTACGAAGTCCAACCCGATTCTGCTAAGCCTGATTACGGCAAACCTGTAGTTATCCGTACCTGTTCATGCATCACAATCATGTTGAAGCTCAACTTCAGCGCCTCACTAAGCTCCATACTCTCCTAATCGAGGAGATGGCTATTGAGCTGAAGCCGGGGTGGCCTACAGGGGACCACGATCTTTTCATACTCCTGCTTCCAATTCATTTGTACTAGCCTACATGAAGGAGTAATGTGGGGTTTAGTGTCATGAATACCAGATTAAAGCTCCTTATAGCTGTGTTAACGCTCATGACAGCTCATTTAGTGGCGTCGACATTGTCCATAGGTGGGCTGGATCAGAGAGGTATGGCGATGCTGGGGATAGCCCTACTGGCACTCGTGTACTGGTCTACGGAGTGCGTTCCAATACCAGTAACAGGCCTCATAGTAATGTTGTTGCTCACGCTATACGGCATCTTTTCCTTCTCCAAGTCCGTGTCCTTCATAGCAAGTAAGGTGAACATACTCATCATAGCCGGCCTCGTGATATCTGCCGCGCTCTCCACACATAAGCTCGACAAGCTCCTGGGACTCAAAGTGCTCTCCCTAGTTTGAGTCAGGGTGCATATGGTAGTGCTTGGAATGATGCTTGCAACAGCCCTTATATCGACGTTGATGTCAAACACAGCTGCAGCGGCCCTCGTGGCCCCCGTCGCAGTAAGCATTCTCAGCATGGTGGGTGCTAAGTCAGGGGAGAGCAACCTTGGTAAGGCCTTAATGATAGGCATCGCATATGCAGCAACAATAGGTGGTATAGGAACGCCTGTGGGCACGCCGCCCGTGCCAATAACGATTGGAAACATTGAGAGCTCCTTGGGAATCAGGATAAGCTTTGTAAAGTGGATGATATGGGGGTTCCAATAGTGCTTGCACTGACTCTAACTGCCTGGAGAGTTCTCCTATTGCTCTACCCGCCTGAGCGGGAGGCCAAGACAGTGAACAGGGAGGCAATTGAAAGAGAGCTCAGGAGCATGAGGCCCCTTACGCTGGTGCAAAAGAGGACCATAGCGTTGATGGCGCTTGCAGTCATACTCTGGCTCATTGAGCCGCTCGCAGTTTTGCTGTTAAGCGGACAGCAGTGGGTACTTGACTGGACCTACGTGGTCTCGCTGCTGGTAATAATGCTATTCTTCATGCCTGGCATTGGCGTCCTAGAGGCTAAGCAGATAAGTGAACTGGACTGGGGAGTAGTGTTCCTCGTAGCGGGCGGACTCGCTCTCGGCGAGGGACTCAGGGAGACGGGTATTCTCAAGTTAATCGCCGACTCTCTGAAGAGCCCGCTTCAGGCCTATCCACCGAGCCTCGTCTCAGTAATAATTGCAGCTATATCGGTTCTGAGCATTACTGTAATATGTAGCATAACAGCAACTAGTGCAACAATGGTTCCACTTGCCATTAGCGTGGCAAAGACGCTGGGTATGGACCCCAGGACAAGCGCGGTGGTTGCAGTAGCAGCTGGGCTTGCCTCGTGCTACGCCTTCCTGCTCCCAGCAAATACACCCCCAAACGCTATAACATACTCCTACGGCTACTTCAAGAGCTATGAAATGGCTAAGGCAGGCGTTATCGTCATACTTGCAGGCATAGCACTAATAATCGTTATAATGCCTCTGGTATCCCTATTGATTTAGGAGGGTTTTTAAATTAAGATACCTGGTAGGGGTTAATTGATCGTGAAAAGGTGTCTTCGATGGATGCTGGGAGATGCCTTATAATAGCGAGGTTTCAGCCATTCCATTATGGCCACTTAAACGCTGTAGAGTACTGTTATAGAAACTATGATGAAACCATAATAGTGGTTGGGATGGCTAGTCAAAGCCATACACCTGAGAACCCGTTTACAGCTGGTGAGAGAATACTTATGATTAGGGAATCACTTAAATGGGCTGGACATGATTTATCAAGGTATATAACGGTTACTCTTCCCACACTCGAGGTGAATAGGGCAGCCATACACTTTGTTAGACAATACAGTCCTCCATTTAAATCCGTGATCACATTAAACCCGATAATACAGAGGCTCTTCATGGAGGAGGGGTATGTGGTGATTACCCCGCCCCTCAAGGAGAGGGATACATATAGTGGTTCAACCATTAGACGACTAATACTAAATAATGACCCCCTGTGGAAACAATTAGTTCCGCCACCAGTCGTGGAGATAATTGAAAGTATAGGAGGAGTGGAGAGAATAAAGATGCTTTACAGTGAGAGGCTACCAGGGTATTATGCCACTGCCTAGCCGGGATGAGATGTATTATGGAGGAGGAAATACCTGTATTCAAGTGCCCGGCTTGCGGACTGTGCTGCACATTTTCACCCGTCTCCATACTGCCCCATGAAGACGTGGTGCTTGAAATCATAGCTGGGGTACTCGATCTACCTTATAAGAGTCAGCCAGGATACACGGTTTACGATGAGATCTCGGGTTTGAATATAGCTTTCAGCTATATAATGGAGCTCAACAACGGTAGATGCGTTTTCTTAAGCGGGGTTAGGTGCCTGATACACGATGTATACAAGCCGCTGATATGTAGGAGCTATCCCTATGTACCCCGTCACGTTAAATACAATATAGATGAGAGGGGTAGGTATATACTGGCAACAGCTGACTACGGGATAAGCTTAGCCTGCCCAATAGTTAGGAAGGATCGGGGTGTATTAGAGAAGTATTCTGAGAACCCTGGTCTAGTAATCAGGTATATGAAGAGGGAATATGAGGCGGCCGTTGAAATGGAGAATGCTCGGAACCTATTGTTAGGACTCCTCTCAAAACTATGGAGGGAGGGGTTAGTAGAGTTATCGACAGGTAAGAGAAACGCGCCTGTGGTAAACCTCTATGAATTTTTGAGGAAATACTACCCGGATCTCCCTAACATGCTTAACATTGATAAAGTCGTTGAGAAGATTAAACTATTAGAGGAGGAGAAGTAAATGAGTAGCGAGCTCGCATTAAAGCTTGAACTGGTGAGAATTCTCTCCGAGCACGACGAGATACCTATCTCCGAAGTGGTGAGAGAGATAGGTGTACAACAGGATGAATTAATCAGCATGATTAACGAGTTATCCAGGTATTACTTAATGGAGACCGCGAGATCCAGGGTTTCATGGAGCCCGGGTGATAATCCACGTAGATTAAAACCATGGGGTTGGAACTACCTATATAGAATTATAA
>NZ_JBMFMW010000117.1:0-3326 GCF_049970475.1 Desulfurococcus sp. | reverse complement strand
CTCCTAGGGCCTCTTCTACCACCGAACGGTCTCCTAGGCGGCCGGCTAATGCCTCCCGAGCCTGGGGGCGCTGTCGGCGAGTCCTCCGGGATCTCTCCAGAATGTGGTACAGAACTGTCATCTATCTTCACTATCTCACTTGATTTGCCGATGTTTAGCTGGACCTTCCCCTTGAACTCTGTTGTCCATGCGCCGTGTACTTCGACTGCGTCTCCCTCTTGCAGGGTACCTGCTTTTTCTCCCCACAGTGTTGTCTCTACTCTCCCTGTTTCATCGCCTAGTATCGCGTTGCTTATTGTTCTAGGACCCTTCTTAGTCCTTATGACCCTTGGTGCCTCTATCTTTATTACTCTGGCTTTAACGGTTACCTTCTCCATTCCTGGTTTTAGATCTATTATATTTGTAGGAGGGGTTTCCCCCTTATTTGGATTCGAACTCATTACGGTTTCGACTCCCATATTTGGTTACGGTGATTAACCGTATACATGTAAGGCTTTTTAAATATTATCCTTCCGGCAATAACTCAACCTGGATCCATATTGGTTCAAAGCAGGAGTCGTCGAGGACCCTGTATACTTGGATAATACATTCCTCCAAGATGCCACTACAAATATATAGGTGGGATACATCGCCTGGTTTATCACTACACCCGAATCCATTCACGTAATCGAACATTCTTCTAAGGATGCCTGATAAAGCGGCCTCACAGTCACCGTGATTGTTTTTAATAATGAAGAACCCGTGTTTCAATACTCTTGCGTCACTGGTTAATTGATCTATATGCCAATGCAGCCTCTTCCATGAAGAAAGATGACGGAGCACCCTGCAAAATACGTCACAGGTGCCCTTCGCCGAGCCAATGTAGAGGTATACACCGGGTCCTAGTGTTAGTTTCTGCCTGCCGAGCCTTAAATCTATACTTGTCTCTTCTTGAAGCTCTAGTACTAGTATGTAGCAGGACCTCCTGTACTCATCTAGCCCTATGGATGAATGTTTCTCCAACTACCTCACCGATCTCTATGAGGAAAACTTCCAGCATCGGCTTAGCGGTGCCGTGGATCAGGTGGCCGGCAACAGTAGTGTTCTCAAATCCTGCTACTACATGTATATGGATGCTTACCTCACCGTTCCGCTTAACCAGGTAGTTTCCCTGTAGTGATGCCACCTCGATGACGCTCCCGGATGACTTGATTCTTTTCTCCAAGTATGTCTTGGACTCAGGGCTGTAGAATCCTATTACAGCTTCCATGAGGCCTCCAATCCCTGTTATAATGCCTCCCTTCAAGCTGTTTCTACGTATATATTCCTCGATACTTCTATGGACTACATCGCCCTCATTTATTTTAACAGGTATTATCCTCAAGATGTATTACACCAGTTACAATATATTAGGTTCTACTAATATAACCTTGTTATGGTGATGAAACCCGGTTTCAGCGGAGTGAGAATGAAGAAGAGTTACTCAGCTGAGAATGATTTCAAGGGTGATTTAGGTGAGCATGGCTTTCGAGCCAAGATATCTAATGGATAAGATTATTAATCTACTGGTAGAGCTTGAGAAGCCATTTGTCGGTAGGAGTGAGGAGGCGGAGCTACTTGTTCTCTCACTTATCTCGGGCGAACATGTCTTATTAATTGGCGAGCCTGGCACAGCTAAGTCTGCTCTAGCGCGTCGTTTAGCTGACTTAGTTAAAGCCAGGTTCTTCAAATATATGCTTACAAGGTTTACGGAGCCGGATGAATTATTCGGCCCCCTGGATATAGCTGCCCTTAGGGATGGGAAATATATTAGGGTTACTAAGGGGAAGCTACCTGAAGCAGACATAGCCTTCATAGATGAGATATTCAATGCCAATTCAGCAGTCCTCAACATGCTACTTACCCTTATGAATGAGAGAGTAGTTTACGATGGCTACTCTGAGATAGGGATACCCTTGCTAACCTTGATCTCTGCCAGTAATAATGTCCCGGATGAACCAGAGCTCCAGGCTATATATGATCGCTTCCTATTACGTCACTTCGTTAAACCGGTGAGCGAGGACTTGTGGGGAAGACTGCTGGATTCCTCATGGCTTATCGAACAAGGAGTCTACCAGGAGGCTAGGCCCGTTATCTCGATCGATGAAGTCAGGGCGGTTACATCAATGATCTTCAAGGTGGATGTAAGCGGGGTGAAGGAAAAATTGTTAAAGCTGTATGCTGTCTTCGAGGATCAGGGAGTGCATTTAACAGATAGGAGGAAGGGGAAGGCGCTTAAAGCCATTGCTGCCCACGCGTTTCTAAAGGGTAGAATGAAGGCTACCGAGGAAGACCTATATGTGTTAAAATACGTTGCGCCACGTGATAGAGAGGAGGCTGAGAAAGCATACTCAATCCTCCTAGACGAGGTTGAGGCACGGGAAAAACACCTGCGAGAGTTAAGCGAGATAGAGGCGAATCTCAGAGAGGCGAAGGCATATATACTGAGGAGTAGTGAGCTCGACCCAAGGCTACTAGATTATCTAAGGAGCTTCGAAACCCTTAGGGAGAAACTCGAGAAACTTTCCCGTGAGACAGGCGATGAAGTTGTAAGGAGACGAGCCATAGATGTACTGGGCGAATTAAATGATGCAATAGACCTCATCAAGAGGAAGCTAGTACTATGAGCTCCAAGAATAAGGAAGGATACTTAAGAGGCGTGGACTACGGGGATCCTGTTGTAAGGTATAGAGGAGGGAAGATAAAGAGGTTGGCCGAGTTATTCGCTGGGAGGAAACTCGATATCTCCAATGAATTCGCAGCCGACATCTTCTACTTGTTCTACTTACCGGTTCCACTACTCAGAGAAGATGACCCAAGTGGGGGAGAAGAGTACAGGGTTCTGAGAGCCTTAAAAGACTCCCCCAATTTCCCAATTGTTAAGAGCAGAACTATAATGGATTCCTTCATCAGTAGTATCGCTGCAAGCGTCTTCCTCTCAGAGGTAAAGCTACTAGAGGAGGTGGCAGGCAAGAGTAAAGTGGGAAGTGAGCAAATGAATGTTAACGAAAACACTGAAGTCAGTAGAATAGTTGAGAAAGCGCTTACAACTGTGAACATCGATATAGAAAACGTGAAGAAACTTAAATCAATAGTAGAAGGGCTGGAGCCCGGCTCCGCAAGCCAGCTCTCCCTGGATGAGGATGTAGCTGAGGTACTTAAGCTGGCTAGGAACATAGATGTGAAGAGAATACTCGAGATGTTGAAAGGGCTGAAGCCATGGGAGCTCAGCGTAGAAAAGAAGAAGAGGAGGTTTAAGCACGGCGAGATAGCCGGGTATGAGTATGGGAGAGATCTCGAGAGAATAG
>NZ_JBMFMW010000116.1:0-3334 GCF_049970475.1 Desulfurococcus sp. | reverse complement strand
GGTACGGTATTGAGAGCCATAGATGTATACAGATGACGCCTGTAGTAGCATGGTGCTGGAATAGGTGCCTTCACTGCTGGAGGCTCCAGCCAGAGGATATAGGCATGCACTGGGATGACACGCGTCCCCCAGTGATCGATGATCCAGAGATCCTGGTCGAAGAAAGTATTAGGGCCCACAGAGAGATCATGGCTGGTTTCAAGGGTAATCCAAGGGCTGATCAAAAACTGGTTGAAGAAGCATTGAATCCTAAGCATGCAGCCATAAGCCTAACCGGTGAACCAACACTTTATCCAAGGCTTGGTGAGCTAATAAGCGAGTATCATAAGAGAGGCATCACTACATTCCTTGTCACACATGGTACAAGGCCTGATACTCTCAGGAACCTTGAAACAGAGCCGAGTCAGCTGTATATAAGTATAGAGTCATGGGATAAAGATAGCTACGAGCACTTTAACCGCCCCTTAGTACCAAGGGCATGGGAGTTATTTAATGAAACACTTGAATTAATACCCAGCTTCAAGTCTCCCACGGTATTCAGGTTCACGATAGTAAAGGGGTTCAACGATCATGAAATAGCTCTTAAGAACTTCGCTAAATTCATTGAAAAAGCACAACCATCATACGTAGAGGTCAAGGCATACATGTATATCGGGGGAAGCAGAGGTAGGTTATTCAAAAACAATATGCCAAGCCATATAGAGGTAAGGGAAATAGCCAGGAAAATAGCTGAGTTAACAGGTTACACAGTGATGAGCGAGTCCGTGCCAAGCCGTATAGTTCTCTTAAGCAGGGTAGGTAAGCCGAAAAGACATGGTAGGGGATGCCCTGATGGGGTGGAGAACCCTGAGAAATATGTACCGGTATTAACGGAGGAGTATGAGGAAATACAGGATTAGTCCTTCACAATATTATGGATCCTGTATTTCACGCGTTGACCAAGCGGTATTCTTTCCCAGCGTATAATATTACAAGCATTTCATTCCTCATCTCGTTTAAAAGTGTTTTCTCCAGGTTGCTCAACTTGCTTACTTCACTAGCCTTAATGGGGAACTTCTTCTTGAATTCCTCATAGAATACATGGTCCACTATGAGCGTGCCAATCCTGATCAACCTTCCCTCTAGCAGGTATTTGTCTAGCAGGGGTCCAAGCCTGCTCTGGGCTTCATTCATGTTCATCACAGGGGTTTCTATGACATATTGTCCATCTCCACCGCTTTGGCTACCAGTGTGCTGAACCATATCATGGTGCTTCACAACCTCCTTGGCGAAGTTCTCTAGGCTCGTTAATCTTGCATCAAGATCTTTTATTTTAACCTCTAACTCCCTCAAGCGCTTGGAAAACTCTTCTAACTGTTTAACTAGTAAGCTAACGTGATCCAGTGTTTCAGGAGCCTGCTGCATCCGCCCCTCTATCCCACTCTCCTGCCGCTTCTCGCCAACGGATTTCTCACTTGAGGCGGCTTCTTCACTTGCTGGGCTACCCTGTTTCTCCTGTGCAGTATTCTGTGGGGATATTGTTTTCTGTTTTGTTAACTCTGCTAGAAGACTCCTCCCCCTTGTCGTTATAATATATCCTCTTCCTACTTTCTCCACGTATCCACTGTACCTGAGTCTCTCAAGTATCTCCTTCGCCCTGGAGAAATCTATACCAAGTATCTCAGCTATCTCCCTGGATGAGAGGCTTGGCGTATTATTCAGTATCTCTAGCACTCTAAGAGTATATGATCTGGCCTGCAATAATTATACCCATTTTATAACTAGCCTATAGAGATCCTTATTAAGTTAATCCATATATTTTAAAAGGTGTTAAATAAAATAAATGTTAGATGGGCCTAACAGGTGATTACGATGGGAGGCTTATTCGATCCAGATACAGAGTCAGAGTTAAAGAAGATATTCCAGGCTTTTCCCAGAGAACTAAATGATATATTAGTGGTTTCAAGCAGTGGTGGAGGGCATGAACACCATGAAGACGAGGAAGAACATCATCACCACCATGGAGATTGTCCCACATGCGATGAGGCAAAAGTACTTGCAGAGGAAATCATGAGGATTAGCGGGGGGAAGATCAGATTCACGATATTAAACCCTGAGAATTTTTCGGGGCTGAGGCCAAGATATATCCCGGCATTCATTTATGATACCCCTAAGAGGAATATACGCTACTATGGCCTACCAAGCGGACAGGAGTTCGCGCCATTCATATTCATACACGACTATATATCTAACGGCGTTAAGCTATCCAAGAGCGTTATAGAAGAAATAGAGAGTATTGATGCTCCTCTCCATGTAAAGATATTCGTGACGCCAGAATGCCCGTACTGCCCACTAGTTGTAGACTTCTTCAATCAAGCCGGCATAGTTAACCAGAATATAGTTGTCGAGACAATAGAGGCGTTAGAACACCCTATTGAGGCAGACTCTTACGGGGTGCAGTATGTGCCATTCGTGGCGATCACTAAATTAAGCGATTACGAGAAATACGGTGCGAAGCCGGTTGAGGTGATCCCCGGATACCTGCCACCAGAGGAAAACGCGAAGATCCTGGTTAAAGCCGGGAATAAACTAAGGAGGATTAATTCCTGAGGATTAAAACCATGATCGGTGAGCGCTCAGAAGAATACCTGGAAGTAATATATGTGTTATCTATGAATGGAAGGCCAAAGGTCAGGGAGATAGCTAGGAGACTTTGTGTCAAACCAAGCAGTGTCGTTGAATTCCTGAGAAAGCTTGCCAATGAAGGCTACATAATATATGAGAAAGGCGGTAAAATAGAGTTAACGGAGAAAGGCCTTAAGGTAGCTAGGGAGATATATGAGAGACATAAGCTATTGAAGTTATTCCTTGAAAGCCTTGGAGTACCCAGGGAGATCGCAGAGGAGGACGCATGTAAAATGGAGCATATATTGCATCCCGTAACGATCTCAAAGATACGCGAGTACCTGGTGAAAAAAAGTTTTTCCGAGCACTAACCTCCTCCCAGCTCTAAAAGAGCGAGGCTTTCATTTGTAAAGCTAGTCAACGCATACACATAGGTGTTTAACCAGGATCACACCACGTAGACTCCTAACCTTTTTTATCAGCGACTCAAAATCACTGTATCTACCCCTAAAAGCGATAGTCATTAAACATCTCTCCTCATCGATGTGAATGTGGTTCTCAAAGAGTACCGAGCCAATGTACTCGTGCTGGATTTCAGTGAGCTCTCTATCAATGTCTCCCATACCATGTTTATATAGAACCATTATATAGCCGACTAGGTTGCACCCAGGTATCCCCTCGCTCATTAAATAGGTCCTAAGAGCTTCCTGAACCAGTGAGCTAATGCTTC
>NZ_JBMFMW010000115.1:0-3388 GCF_049970475.1 Desulfurococcus sp. | reverse complement strand
CTCAGTGTATAATATAGTTGTGACCCCAGGGCTCGACATAGCTATAATAGATGTTGGCCAAGCAGTGGATTTATCCCATCCAAACTCCGAGGAATTCTTAATCAGGGACATCGAGAATATAAACAGGTTTTTCAGGGAGGAAACAGGTATAAGTACATATAGTCTAGAGGAAATACTGGAGGCTGTTAAAGAATGCAGGACAATGAAAAAGGAAGATTAATTCCTGGAGTAACTAGGCTCTACGAGAAACTCCCCTTGGAAAGGATTGGAGTCCTTCTCGGTGATAACGGGAGAGTTAAGAAGGAGATAGAGGTTAAGACACGCACAATTCTAACCGTTGACTCTGAGACCGGTAGCGTCATAATTGAGCCGGCTTTTCCAGAGACCACTTCACTAGAATTGATGAAGGCCAGGGATATCGTTAGAGCTGTAGCATACGGGTTCAGCCCTGAGAGGGCTTTTAAACTGTTCGACGAAGACCAGATATTATTAGTAATAGATGTTAGACAATATGTTGGAGACAAACCCAACCACGTTAAGAGGGTTCTTGGTAGGGTAATAGGTGAGGATGGGAAGGCTAGAAGAGTCCTAGAAGAGGCAACAGGCACCTATATATCCGTGTATGAGCCCTACGTCGCTATAATAGGGGATTACGAATCCGCTAACATAGCCCGTACAGCTATAGAGATGTTGGTTGAGGGTAGAACTCATGCGACAGTATATAAATACGTGGAAAGGGAGATGTTCACAGTGAGGAAACGCAGGATGCGGGAGCTGTGGGTGAAGGGGCCTGAATTAGATACCGGCGGAAAGGAGAGGGATAGTTGAGCCAGTAATATTCAATCATTCATCCTGAATGCATGCAAATAACCAGTCGTCCTAGGTTGCTTCGCAATCGCTTTCCTATATTATTAAAAGGTAGAGTGCAATAGCTATAAGGGCTACCGAGATCGCCTTCTTCAATGTAAGTTCTTCATGGAGTAGTATAACTGAAAACAATATTATGAATAATATACTAGATCTATCGAGCATTGCGACAATAGATGTATCACCTTTTTGTAGTGCGAGAAAGTAGAATATCCATGAAAGACCGCCTGCCACACCGCTTAGAATTATGAAGATGTATTCCATACTCGTCATTCTCCCTACGTAGGCTACACCCCTGAAGTACAGCATTATGCTTACAGCGAATACAGTCATTACAATTGATCGAAGCGCTGTCGCAGTTATTGAGTCAACGTTTTGCAAGCCTATTTTAGCCAGTATCGTTGCCAATGCAGCCGCTAAAGCATCTAACAATGCATATATAATCCATGACTCCATTTTTACACCAATGAGGCCATATGCTTTATTTTGTTAATAAGTATTACCGATGAAGAGAGAATCCGGGTAAGAACCTGAATATTAGGGGTGCTGAGAGGCCCGCATAGCTGAGGGTTCAATGCTAACACAGCTCACTAATTAACTGATTTGATATCATGTTTTCAACTAGTGAATGATTTGATCATGCCTCTATGTACTAGGTAACTAGTTAGAACGATCAATGGTAAGTACTCGGTTTTTCCGAGATACATTCCAGCCATTAATGCTATTTTAACCAATAGAGGCGTTGAGGAAGAGATTATACCAGTGGATAATCCAACACAACCAGTGGCTGAGGCAGCCTCGAATATGGCGTCGAGAAAGTCTGTGCCCGGTAAAACTATCTTTGTCACTGATGCTATGAGGAATACGGTAATTAAATGTAATAGTATTATGAGCAGTGCCCCAGAGACCTCCTCTTCTTCAAGTGTCTTGCCATCTATTACCACATGTAGGTTCACCCTTTCACGGAGTAGTGTTGACGTACTATATGAGCTGAGTTTCCTCAGCAGGACGATTAACCTGTACACTTTTATACCTCCAGCCGTTGAAAATGTCATACCACCTATAATCATTGCAACTACAAGGATGATTTTCACCCCGTTGGGGAAGCCGGCTACATTTCCAATATTGAAGCCTGTTGTAGTCATAGCGGAAATAGTGTTGAAGAATCCGAGCAAAATTGAATACGTGAGACCCTCGTTGTGAAGCATGAAAACGAGCGTGGCTAGCAGGGAGAGTATGCATAGTGAAATAAAGTAGTATTTAACCTCATCGCTTCTAAGCACATCCTTGAATCTAAAGTCTAGTAGCTGGCTTAAAGCGAGGAAATTCATGCCGCCGATCACCATAATAAATATAGCGGGTATAACGCTGAAGGGTGCATAATCATATAGTGCTTCATAATTCATTGAGTAATTACTCATTCCGCCAGTAGCTATAGCCGTCATCGTGTGAATGACGGCATCGTAGAAATCTACACCAGAGTAGTAGAGTAAGACTATGCCGGCCAATGTGAATACCATGTATATCTCTATAATCCTCCTTGCAGTACTTCTAAGGGTACGCATTACCCTTACGGGCCTCTCTAAACCATATAGTGTATAGCCGAATTTCCAGAAGAAGGGTATGATCAACATTGCGAAGACTACGAAGCCTAGCTCACCACTCCACTGCATTAGAGCCCTCCACCAATTGATACTCTTCTTTAAGTGATCTATATCGTTTAAGACAGTAAACCCTGTACCTGTAAACCCTGAGATACTTTCAAACAATGCATCAATAAACGATATATTGATTTCCCGCATTAACGGCAATGCAGCCAGAAACGGTATTACGAGCCACGAAGCCGTTGAAACAATATAAGCCTCAAGGAAGCCCATTTCACGAACACTGCCAAACCTGGTTAAGACAATGACACCGGAGAAGCCTATGCTAATATAGAGTATGGAGAAGAACAGGAAGTTCATGGAAACCGGTTCACCACTAAGTAGATCAACAATCGGCACACTTAATATCATTAAACCCACAATCAGTAAAAGGCTTAGAAGCCCGGTGGCTATAGACACCATCTTCATAGAAACCACACACTATCTCTATCAACGAGTTCAAATATCTTCAATCTCATTAAGTATAATATAAGCATTTAAAAACAATGTAATGAAAACACAGCATGTTATTAAAGCTTTCATACCTCAACCCAGTAATATGATGTTCAGACCCAAATACTATTTAACCAGTGGGAATCCCCTGAAATCAACCCCGATGAATTCCACATATTCATTACCAGCTCCACGCCATGGTATTTATATCAGATGACCCAACTAAGCAAAAACTCTACCAGCTTAAAGTGTCTTCTTCAAGTTTTCCATGATATCAATATAGCATCTCCTAGTAGCAATATGATAGCTGATAATCCCCCGGTTGAAACCAGCTACTGGAAACCTTAGAATAGGAGACTGAAAAAGGAAAGGCGGGCCCGCGGGGATTCGAACCCCGGGCCTCCGGCTTAGAAGGCCGGCGCCCT
>NZ_JBMFMW010000114.1:0-3526 GCF_049970475.1 Desulfurococcus sp. | reverse complement strand
CCGAGAAGATAAAACACATCCAAAAATATCCAAATTAGAAAGGATTTAGAACCCGGAACAGGCTACTATAATGATGACTTCAATCATCCCGGAGATATACGTAATACCGTATATCTCTATACTCCTGGTGAACACGGTGTGGAACATGAGTGGTAGGGTTGAGAATTGCGCCGGCACCATACTGCCTGTGCTGCCAACCAGTATCGGGGCATTGTTCACTTGGATCCCGTCGACCAGTATTCTCGTTATGTTTATACGTGAGCTATACGTGTACACTACGAGCTCCACCAGTATACCACTTCCCGTGTAGTTGACTAGCAATGCCTCATGAGGGCTTGAAGTGGAAATGTTTACCACGTAGATACTGGTGTTCCTGAAGCCCGTGAAGACTTGTGACATGTATTCTGCCTCGGCAAGACTCCATGCTATAAAATTACCTCTTTCAGTAAACACGCCTAGGATGGCTCTATCATTCACTAGTGAATCAGCCACGCTACCCGGTAATGTATAATTAATGCTTGAACCAGGCTCTATTGCTATGTCTACTGAGTGATCCTCGTAGATTATGCTCGTCGAGTTGTAGACTACTATATCCCTAATGATAGTATATGTGCTGGAACCTATTATCACAGTGTCACCGTGGAGCCTGAAGAATAATTTCTCACTACTCCTTGACGCCTCATCGCTTGCATAGTTGTTCAGCTCGGTTAGAACAGTTTCGGCCTGCTTGATCAAGCCTATGTATAGCCCGCTCCCGGCTGTTAACAATAGTGTTAAAGCTATAGCACCGTATACCTCGACCTGGAGCCTCATGGTGAGATCACCACCCCAGCTATTATTACTCCATCAATGTACATGTAGACCGGGGGCTTGAGCACTAGCGGCTCTGGATATATGCATGTCCTTGACTCCGTGAAACCGCATTTAGCCAGTAGATCTATCCTGACACCGGTTGAATCATACAGGTATAGCTTGCCAGGGGGTTTCCCAATATATATGAGGACCCTGTAGCCCTCGTTGCTTCTAACCAGGTAGAGTAATCCATGATTCGCCGCTATCCGTGTCTCCATGGCTATTGATGCACTTGTTAAGCCGGTGTTAACCAGGTATACTAGGGCTGGTACTATGGCTAATAATAGAAGTATTGAGGACACTATATTGCTCAACCCCCTCGTATACGACACCTCCTCAAGGTGCTACTCTACTAGAGTCTAATAAGGAGTCATAGAAGCCCGTAGATGAATACTAGTAGTCCAGGTACCAGTGTACTAATGTTTCTTCCAAGCATTAGCTTTGAAGAAATGAATCCCGTGGCGAGAATGCTTGAATAGGCTACCTGCAGTGTGATTGATGTGAATGGGGCTATGGTTAGGAGAGTCTTAATCAGGAACGGAGTGGATAGTATGGCTGTAATCATTATTGTCAGGCCGGCTAGGTATGAGCGTAGAGTTCTCAGCAGGTCATTGGTGAAAACCGTGAACAAGGTGTAGACATCTGGCTCTACCTCACCGAGTGATCTATGGAATCTAAGGGTCTCATATACATAATCTATTAACCAGGTACGTATAGGCTTTGAGCCCAGGTGTGAGAGGAGTTCGTCATCGACAAATATGAGTGACCTATACGTTCTAACATTTACTGAGACGTCTTCAAGCACATTCCTTAATTCAAACGTCTTAAACAGGGCTCTGAGAATCAGTGTGAAGCCTGGTGTTCCAAGAATCATTGATGCAGCACCTAGGTATAACAGGATCGTCTTCTCCATCATGCTATCCGTTAACACCATATATGTTAATGGGTATGTTAAGAGCACTACCCCAACAATATACATCAGTGATAACACTTTGCCGACACTCTTCTCGATGAGTACTTTGAATGGGAGAGGGTAGTTAGGTATAATAGTGGATCCCACTACTCCTAGGATTAGGATTGGGATCAACGTGTAGTATAATATATATGCATCCATTAGAATCGTGAAGCCGACGGTTAATGCTGGCATAACCGATGCAACCACGGCTATTAAGACTCCCAGCTCACTCCTCTTCTCAACAATCCTCGAGAGCCCACTCCAGGCATCCTTAACCGCTTCACCGGCACTCCTCATCAAATACTCTATAACGGTTCCAGTAGACAGCGCACTGGAGTACTCTATAAAGAATGTCCTAGCCATCCCCTTTAAAACCGAGGAGACAATTCGGAGTGCATCTCCTACTCCAATAATCTTTTCCAAACAAGTGAATTTCTCCCCGATTACCCTGAACCCCTTGAATACCCTGGACTCGGAGACGTATCTAAGTAGCTCCAATGGCTCGAGACCTGTTCTACAAGTAGCCGAAGCCATGACTATGAAGAAAGCCAGCTCCTTGTCCACGAGTCCATGAATCTCCCTGGCCTCCGCTAATTTATCAAGTACTGGAAGCCAGGCAATGATGATCAATAGTGGTACCACTGTAAGTATTAGAGTGCCCGGGCTCTGCGACGCTGAGGTTAAGAGGATCACTAGGATTCCTTCGAGTGTTACCGCTATAGCACTCTTCAGCTTCCACGGGGCTTCCAAGTACTCCTCTAACCCTTCATCAAGAAACACCGTCCAACCTCTGTAATAATCGACTACTTTATCTATGAGTCTCCCGAGCATCCTCTTCACAGGGCCCCACCGATCCTGCGGCTTCGCTTGAGGATCTCTTCTAGCGTTATGTCTAAGCCATCCCTCTCCCTAACCCATATATCACTGTATTCCACGCTATCTCTCCCGGGGTCATATGTTAACTCTACTACACGGGTGAGTATCCTCCTAGGGTTATCTGAGAAGCCCATGAACGCTACAGCCGTGAACATCCCGACCTGGCTTGGAGTAAGACTTATAGGGTGGGAGATCAGCCTGGTCACCACCTCCCTAGGGGTACCGCCGTGAAATGTTGTTAAACCACTCATCCCGGAGAGCATTGCCTGCACCAGCACCTGAGCCTCAGAGCCTCGCGTCTCACCTATCACTATCACCCTGGTGGCTGAGGACCTCAAAGCTGCTTTAGCCAGTGTGAACAAGTCTACTCTGACGCTACCTGTTTCAACAGTAGTGTATCTTGCCCAGGCACTACCCGGAGGTGGATCTATCTCTCCAGTATCTTCTATGATGACTACCTTCCACTCCAACGGGATATATGAGTAGAGTATGGATCTAAGCAGTGTTGTTTTACCGGAACCCGGGGGCCCGGCTATTATGAGGCTCATTCTCTTATTTATCAGTAACTTAAAGTATTCTGCAACAGCTAAGGGCAACGCTTTCTCCTTAACCAGCTCATCAATTGAGGGTGGCTTACCCGGCCTCTTCCTCACAACTATCTCTGGATGCTGGTATGCCACTATAGGTGATACAAGGTGTACCCTGTGACCGCCATCCTCGATTGGTAGCTGTGCATCCACTATTGGCCTAGAAGCCGAGATATAAGTGTTACACTTTAATGCTATTAACTGCTGTAGCTCCACAAGCTCTCTTATTGATTCAACCCTGAGATTAGTCTCTATG
>NZ_JBMFMW010000113.1:0-3559 GCF_049970475.1 Desulfurococcus sp. | reverse complement strand
ATTAGCATTTGTAGCGGTGATCCTTGGTCTAGGGTACTTCATACTTCTCTCTGGAGTATTTGAAAGTATTCATGAAAATCGTTCCGGCCTGAATCCTTGTTTCAAAGGTATCAAGACGGCCGGGCATCCCTGGGTTTCTTGCATGAGGCCTCATACTCGCTATGTATGTCTCTCTCGTATATTTCTCCACCTGGTGCTTTCTCTCTGAATACTCTGCCTTCGTAAATATATATTTTCGTGGATTTATCAAGCCAGCAGTCAGGCCTCAGCCCTGCTTTCAGGCATGTTTCTGCAAGGAATGTTTCTTCATCCCAGCAGTACTCCACCGGTACAACTGGGAGTAGTGTTCCCTTAAACCAGCCTTTTTCTGCTACCAATCCGTGTTTCCCGATAATGATCATTGATGGTATTTGCCACCTATCCTCTACAACTACTGATTCAGGGTTGGAAAGCACTGTCACCTCTACTATTATCTCCCCTAGCTCATCCGGGCTAAGTGGGGGAAAGCGTGGATCATTTACGGCTGCCTCAATAGCTGATTCGATGGTTGACTCTATTAAACTATAGACAGGAGCCAGGAATCCTATGCATCCCCGGAGAGATGTTCTCCCGGTTGCATTAATCCTCTCTATAGTGGTGAAGGTCATCCCTGGTCTTCTTAGTTTTTCACTAATTACAGCATAATTTGCAGCATCTATGTGCTCCCCCTTTGTCACATATGCCTCTATTGCTTTCCTTGCTATCTTAACTAGGAGAACCCCTTCTTCAAAGGTTAACTCTGAAGGGTGCACTGTGTTCACTAATCATCCCCTTCTCAAATTGTTTTTGAAACATGCTCAGCTTCTTCCTTGCATCACTCAGTATCATCTCAATCATTCTCCAGTGGTTTCCTACCCAATATACTTTACCACAGCGCGGGCAAATCCAGAAGTCTTCATGTATACTGTATACTCTTGGAGGAACCTTATCCTTTACTTCGCTCTTATCTGTTTTCCTTAAGAGTGTATTGTCTTCGGGGCATCTTGTCTTCTCATAGTCCACGTAGAGTCTTATGCCTGTTAATCCCGCTATCCTGGCCAGCATGGCAGCTAGGTCCTCATCCTGTAGAAGAATACTTTTCAACCCCCTCTTCAATGCTTTATGATGTAAGCTTCTATCTCTTGTAAGTATTATCCTACCCTCTAGCTCCGCCCTCCTAAGTATCAACCAATCCTCCATTTTATTCCCGTAAACGGTATCATAGCCCAGTATTCTAAGCCATCTCGCCAGGGAGCCTAGCATAGCGTCTACGATGAATTTCTGCTCACCGCTCATCTTGTTATACCCAGGATTGTTAAGGCTAGATAACCTATTAAATCATGCTCTCTTACTACGCCACTTACCTTACCCTCATTATTTAATACTAATACGCCACGTGTCTTCTCCCCGTAAAGTATTCGTGCCGCCTTATATATCTCGGCTTCCTCGCTCACCACTGGCAGGTTTCTTTTATAGTAGTCCCTTACCACTAGCTCCTCTATCCTCTCCTTTCTATGCTTTTCAGGAATGTTCTCAATGAATGTTGTGAAAGCATATGCTAGATCCATTATGGTTATGTACCCAATAGGCTTTCCGTCCTCGCCCACTACTACCGCGAAGCTTTCATCACGGTTCAACATGCCCTGCCTAAGCATTAAAAGACTATCGTCTACCCTGATCTTCAAGTAGTCCTTCTTTACAATTTTCGAAACCGGGTCTGTAATGGACTCGGCTAGCTTTAACAGACTCCACCTGTAGATAGCTCCCTCTAGTCCTTCGTTGCCTACAATGGGCAGTATCCCGATGGATTTCGAGGCCATGGTTTTCACTATATCGCTTAAAGGTGTATCTAGCCTAGCTATCAACGGCTGTATACTCATGAAGCCTGATACTCTTAGCCTGCCAGGTGATGAGAGTCTAAGCCTCTCGGTGGCTATTTTCCCCACTACGTCTCTACTTGAGACCACTCCTGCAATGTTTTTAACATACTTTTCATTAATCCTCTTATTCTCCAGTATTACTGCCTTATCGTTTCCTGTTTTCTTAAGGAGTCTTACATAATTTATGAGCGAGTCGTTTTTATCCAGGGTTGCCGGTGTCTTCTCAATAAACTCGTCTAGGCTCATATGCTAACCGGCCCTGTACCCTGTTATTGTTAAGGCGTATAATACATCTCTCTCCGTGATTATTCCCTGGAGTACTCCTTCATCGTCAACGACGAGTGCGGAGCTGACCCCTTTATCTACCATTTCCTGTATCGCTACTGCTAGATCATCATCGGGCTTCACAGTTACTAGGGAACTTGTCATCAAATCCTCGATTTTCTTAGAGTGCACCTCCCTTATATCCCCGGTACTGGTGTCCCCGTATACTCTATGGCTCCCGAAGTATTTGACTATATCCATTGCAGTCAGGATGCCTACCACAGTGTTGCCGCTTGTCACGGGCAGTCTTCTAAACCCATAGGTACTCATGGTTTCCAGTGCTTTTCCTAGTGTTGAATTGATACTTATTGTTAAAACCGGCGTTGACATAGCTTCCCTGGCTTTTAAACCGGTCTTGATGATGCCGTAGAGGTATTTAACGAGATCATGTTCGGTGATGATGCCGTAGATAGTGTTATCCCTGTTCAATATGGGGATAACGCCTATGCCATGCACGATCATTGCTTCAAGCACGTTGATTAATGTATCGTCAACGTATAAGCTAATAGGGTTTTTCACCATTATGGTCTCAACGATTTCCTTCTCAAGGGCTGAGTAGATATTGTATTTATGCCTGTTGGCAACGATCTTGAAGTATTCTCCACCACCGAGATAACTAATTAAGTCTCCAAGGGTGAGTAAACCGTGAAGCCTCCTATCACTTAGTGAAACAAGGAGGCTTCTCCCATACGTGGACATCTCCTCAAGGGCCCGCCTTATCACGGTTGAGGGAGAGACTATCCTGGGCTCTCTTCTAGCAATAAAGTAAAGCTCCTTCTCTACCTTGAAGATATTGTCATCAAAATTGGGGGTACCATTGCTTCTAAGTAGCCTGTATGGATCAGTTTTCCTGAGAGGACGGGGCTTCCGGGGTATTGGTACATTCATTTCGACACCAAGTATATAAATATTTGTTCCAGCATTAATTAATGTTTCCACTTAGAATATCCATGGAATACCTATTGAAACATATATATACATACATACTAGATATATAAAACTATAAAGTTCATAAATCCTGCGGATTCAAAATATTATTAAACAACGTATCACATATAAGGAAGGTGAATCCAGGCATCAAGATATATTAGAAAACCCTATAAGAGGGGGTTATTAATATATGCGTAATATCGGCAAAGACCAATCTATCAACACTGGTGGAAGCTGTCGAAGACATTAATAAACAACTGGAATCCGTACGTCTTGGACTCTCGTTATTCTACACGCACATCCTAGACGAAGCCGGTGAAGAACAGAGGCAGAGTCTTTACAAGGCTCTAGAGAAATCAGATATTATCTTGATAGATGTCAGGACGCCCTTGTAAGGCGTTTAGAGA
>NZ_JBMFMW010000112.1:0-3623 GCF_049970475.1 Desulfurococcus sp. | reverse complement strand
CGTATAAAATCTGAAACACTCATCATAACCCCCAGCATCCCACGAGACTCTTTATATACTGGGGTTTCTTAAATATGCTGGCTCGTTAAGGATATATGAATATAGGAAGCGGTGCCCGATCCCAGCTCAGAGCGGCTGCGAGGCCTCTCGGACCTCACTGCCGCTCTGACGTGGCCGGCTTAACTTCCGGGTTCGATATGAGACCGGGTGTTGCCCGGCCACTATGGCCGGGTCGGGCACCGTAGTTCCATTATATTCATTACTGGGGTTTTAAAATCTTACTTTTTTCAACAGCGTAGATACCCCTTATTTTAACTACGCCCCCGCATTTCGGGCACTTCCCTTTATCAAGCCCTATGAAATCCCCTGCCTCAAAGTCTTTTTCAAGCCTGTATCCACAGCTACTACATTGTATAAGTACCCTTGTAACATATTCTTCCCTCGGGGGTTTCTTTGGGCGAGACTCCAAATAGAGGTAGACTATAAGTATCACCATCAGTATTACCAGTATTATATTAGATAAGGTGTTCAGGTCTATACTCATACCATTCACCCGGGTATCCCCATGGTATTCCCTATCCCGGCAACTATTATCGTTGAATTCGGTTTTGTATGTTCCTCTATAATTCTTTCAAGGTACTTTAGGGTTGAGTCAGCTGCCTCAAATATCTCCTTACGCATAACCGTTATCGCCTCGCGAAGATCCATCTTGATGACAAGCGCCCTTAATGGAATTCCATATTTAGATGCCGCCCTCTCAATAGCTATTTTCTCAGGACCGGGATCGCCTATTGCTGCCCCAACTCCCTCAGCTATCGAGCCTGATTTCTCGCCCTCGAGCTTTAATGCAGCATCCACCGTGATCATTAAGTCAACACTGCCCTTGAGCTCGTCTACCAATCTATTTATCACCGCGCCCGGGTGACCCACATTGCTTCCAGGCCCCTCAGCTTTCACAACATAGATCCTTCTATCTTTATACCAGACCTCGGTTATCGAGGTATCATCTAGAATCCTTGATGATATCTTCCTCCCGGATTCTATCAGCCTATAAGCTACCAGGGGGCCGATTCCATCGCCTATAGGCTTACCCGTTGCAAAGGCGTCGAACGCTTCATGATACGTGTTCACGTATTTCAGTATCTGCGGCATCTGGAGCTGTAGCTGCATTATCAGTATCCAATTATTCTCCTTCTCACCGGTTAGCAGGTAGTGTCTAACCACCTTATATATTACGTGTAGCGCCCCCACGATTGAGAGAGTTGTCTCTACAAGGCTTCTCTCATACTTACCCGCATGGGGTATTTCAGCCTCAATTAACCTTCTCACAGTTGTATCTGTTATACGAATCAGGTGATCCATCCTCTTTATAATGTCAACAGGCTCTATCTCGACGGGTTCTATAGTGAAGAACTCGATGACCCTATCGATAAGCGGCTCCGGTGATTGAATACCGAGGTTTCTAAGCATAACTTTAGTCTTCTGCTTATCCTCCTCCAGTATGCCCTTGATCAAATCCAGCTTCATTCTTATATCTGTGACCCAAATCTTCATCTGTATCTTCTGGTTCAACCCGGTTATAATTAGAAAGAACATTATAAGCCAGATAACCTGTATTATTAGTGAAGCAGTATCGCCATCCATCTAATTCACCGCTACTATATTCTTCTCATTAGCCATGATATTTATTAGAAGAGAGATTTAAATAGTCGTAACAATAACTTCCCTATGAAGTATTATAAATGTGTGCTCGAACTGTGAAACAATGCCATTGGATTTCTCGAGTAGAACAGGGTATTCATGCAGCAACCCGGCTTTACTCATATAGTATATTATTGACCCAGTATTCCCGCTATATTTGAGTAACCATCTCTCAGCGAATGGAAGGGTCTTCCTCTCATCCATTATCTTCTCATAAACCTCCATAACGCTTTGAGGTAGTCTACTCTTCCTCTTCTTAAGAGAATATATTGTAACCTGCTTCCCCTCTTCCACGAGGCCGACTCCCGTAGAGGCAAATGGCTCCACAGCATAGACCCCGGGTCCAAGCCTCCATCCCGAGAAGAAGTCATCGTAGTTGGGTATGCTGAGCCCGGAATGAATCATATACTGATCTATACTGTGACCACTGAGGTTTCTCACAGGGTTGAAACCCATCGATTTAATAGTCTCCATGATTATCCTCCCTATCTCATTAGCCTTGATCCCTGGTCTTACAGCTTCAACAACCCTCTCCAATGCAAGCCGTGAAGCCTCTACGAGGCCCTCGTAAGCAGGGTTGAATGAGACCGTGGCAGCTGTGTCAGCTATATATCCCTTCACATGAACCCCTATATCTATCTTCACAACTGAGCCGTCCGGTATTCTACCGGTGTCACCAGGTACAGGGGTATAGTGTGCTGCAACCTGGTTCACACCGATGTTCACGGGAAATGCTGGCTCTCCACCGAGCTCCCTTATCCTGTTCTCAACATGTTCAGCTATTTCTAGGAAACTCATACCGGGTTTAACTAGTTTAACGGCTTCCTCCCTCACAGTCCTGGCTATCCAGCCCGCCCGTCTCAGCATTTCCACTGCTTCATCAGTAAGCATACCACTCACCATGGATGTATGGAGCTATCTTGATCAAGAGATATATAGTTTTACTTAATTATATTATGAACACTGGGTGAATCCAATGGCTGTAATCAAGTATCTTGGACACAGCTTCTTCGAGATAGCTCTTACAGGCCTTGATGGAGCTGTGAAAAACATAGTCATAGATCCATGGGTCGAAAACCCGTTAAGTCCGGTTAAACTGGCCGACTACAAGGGTAGAAGGCTCGATTACATTATAATCACACATGATCATGGAGACCACCTCGGGAACGCCATAGAGTTAGCCATGGAAACCAGTGCAACCATAGTTGGCATATATGAGATAGCATTGTACAGCGAGGAGAAAGGAGTAAAGTCCATAGGGGGAAATATCGGTGGTTCATTGAGGATCCCGGATCTCGAGGTAATTCTAACACCGGCTACACACAGTAGTAACAAGGGGGCACCGGTAGGGGTTGTTATACGAGGAAAGGATATAACATTATACCATGCAGGGGATACCGGGTTATTCAGTGAAATGACCCTTATAGGAGAGCTGTATAAACCCGATGTAGCCATGCTACCAATAGGAGGACATTTTACAATGGGTGTTCGTGAAGCAGTCAAAGCTGTTGAACTAATAAAGCCAAGGATAGCTATACCAATGCACTACAATACGTTCCCACTAATACAAGCCAACCCAATCGAATTCAAGAACATGGTTGAATCCAGAACAAGCACAAGGGTAGTGGTGTTAAAGCCGGGAGAGACGCTGGCATATCCGTGAAAACAATCACAGCAAAGGCACAATCCATCCTCTGATTAATAACATGTTTAAAACCACATGTTTTTACAACTGAAAGCCTCGTCCTTGTCCTTTATGGCGGGAATGGAGTGTTTATTAGGTTTTAGTGCTTGCACTATAGCTGGATGGTGGAGTGTTACAATCAAGCCCTCAGATAGGCGGGCTCTGTTCACCCCCGACTCCCCCCAGATAACGTAAACCCTGAATAGATGCAGGGAACAGTAAGCCACCCTCTCAGGGC
>NZ_JBMFMW010000111.1:0-3696 GCF_049970475.1 Desulfurococcus sp. | reverse complement strand
GGATATCTTTGATGTCGACATGTCTAGCCCCTAGACTACATAGTATAGTAGGGGTGTTAAAAACATACACATCCAAATACAATTTGTTCCGTGTGTCTAGCGAGGGTCCCTTCTTGTTAAGTATTACATAGGATATTATCTCATATAATGTGATTTATAGAGGGGGAGGGGATAAACACAATTTAAGCGTTAGGCATAATGTAATAAGTGGGTGTAGCGATCTTCATGGTGGTGACTCTCGACTATTGGATTAAGGGGAAGAGTGAGAGGAAAACCATAGACGACTATGTAGCTATTGTTGAATCTCTGGTTACCGATTCTAAGGTAACGTTCTCTGATAATATAGATGAACCCGTACATAGATGGATTAGATTCCCAGCAGGGTTTTCAGCTGATCTCGTTAGAAGGACGTTCGCTATCTTCAATGTCAGGCGGGGCATGATCGTGCTGGATCCATTTACAGGCTCTGGTACGCTCAATGTAGAGGCTAAGAGGCGTGGTGTGGATAGCCTGGATGTGGAGGCTCACCCGCTACTCGCTAAAATAGCTCGTGTCAAGGTGTACTGGGACTACGACCTTCCCAGGCTACGAGAGTACGCTGAAAGGTTGCACGCGAGGATAAGGAGCTCCTTTGATAACAGAGAGTACTTGAAGGTTAGCGTTGATAACGTCCCCGAGTTGCTATTCAAGGTGTACGATGAGGAGACTCTGAGGAAACTCTACTACGTCAAGGCGGCTATCGAGGAGGCGGAGCTCCCAAGGGATGTACGAGACTTCTTCGAGCTAGCTCTCATAGCGATACTCAGGAAGACCACTGATGTCGATGTAGGGTGGCCCTACATACTCCCCAGGAAGAAGAAGAGGAAAGCGAGAGAGGTCTACGAGGCTTTCGTTGAGCAGGTGAGACTGATGATCTCAGATCTCGAGATCGTCAGAAGGGAGGCACGGGAAGATACGAAGGCTACAATCTACGAGGGTGACGCTCGGAACATGAGGGAGGTGGGTGGCGAGGAGACTGACTTCATCTTCACGTCACCCCCGTATCTGAACAACTACGATTACGCTGACCGCACGAGGCTGGAGCTCTACTTCCTAGGGTGGTGTCGCACCTGGAGTGAGATAACGGAGAAGATACGTAGTAGGCTGATAATAGCGTCCACGACCCAGGTAGAGAGGAGTACGATGGAGTACATGAGACCCTCCAAGCTCATCCCAGGCGATGTAGCCGAGGAGATTTGGAGGAAAGTCCTCCAGTTGAGGGAGGAACGTGGCAGGCATGGTGGGAGGAAGGACTATGACCTCATGGTACTCGGGTACTTCAACGACATGGTGTTAGCACTAAGGGAGATGGCCCGCGTTCTCAAACCAGACCACTACACTGTAATGATACTAGGCGACTCGGCACCCTACGGCGTCTACATCCCCACACCCGAGTATCTGGGAAGGATAGCTGTGAACGTGGGCTTCAAGGACTACAGAGTCGTCAAACTACGTAGGAGGGGGCACAAGTGGAGATACATCCAGGAGACCGGTAGACGTCACAACGTAGAGCTAGGAGAGTACATGTTAATACTTAGAAAATAACTCCACTGGCACACCGTATATTTACCACACTTCTTTAGGATATCTCTGTGCCTTAAAAGGTGAGGTTTGCTAAATCTTAATGTCGACCAAATTATTAAGACGGTCTATTATCTAACATCGTGATCCCCCCATCACTTAGGATGTTCACGTTAGATAGCTTCTCTCGTCGTGTTATCTAACAGAGTGCATTCTAACACCCTCAGCCCTCAGTTCTTGGTGTCTTCGGGTTGAAGGCTAGACCCAAGCTGTTGGAATCCCGTGGTGACACGTCTCTCTGGAGGGTCGATATGTTCACGTATAGGCTTGTGGTTGAGAGCTTTTACGGCTACATAGCCTACACCCTTGATACCTACACTGGGATACTGTGCCTTGAGCACAAATACTTCTCGAGGGAGTGGCATAGGTGCTGCAGGACCAGGAGGGTGGACGGGGTTAGAAGCATAGAGGGGTTCGAGAGGATAGTGAGGGAGCTCATGAGAGAGGGGAGTGCTCGAAACTATAACGATACTCAAACCTAGCACACTACGTTCCCTCCTAAAGTAACCTCTACTAAAAGCATGACAACTCTTAACATTCCTAACTCGCTTAGATTGACTTTCCTAAGCTCCTCCCCCATAGCCACATCTATTTCTAACTTCAATCTCTTCAATGAGTTTCTCGGTTCCTCATAGAGTGATCATGCTGACGGCTTTCCGCCTTGAAAGGCGAGGCTTCATAGTTGTGAGGATGGGGGTTACTATAGAAGCTTCAACTTCGAGTAAATCCTAGAGAGGGTTCGAGTAGAGGGGGTTAATATCAACAGCTGATATAAAGCTGGAACCCCACCATCACATGGTATCAGGGTACGCTGATACGATAGTATCAGCGTGTTAGGTGTAGGAGCTTTGACCATGTAGGGGTGTAAGGGTTACTTGGTGGTATGTTACATGCGACTACTAGCTTAGAGTAACCCCTCCATCAACATCGTGGATCTAGGAAGCTCTTAGGGTTGCAATGTTGATGTTTAACATTCAACTGACCATAAGTGGGCTAACACCAACCTACATACAGCTAGTCGAGGCTGACATGCTGGGATCTCTAAGTTAAAACATGCTATAGCATTCAACATCGACACGTTGAACTCGCGATCGAGGTTGCAGATGAATTATAACAACCTATAAATAACCCCTCAAACCCCCATTTCAACCGAGTGATCCACGTTGACTACTAGAGTTGATTGGGTTGAAGAACTCCTAGCATCAGATAATGATATTATGGGTGTTTACATAGCATTAATATTCCTTGATATAGGGTACGCTTATAGCGATATACCTAGAGCTAGTGGCTACGAGATAGTCAGGGATCTTAGGGACGCATACTCCAGGTTTATAAGGTTGGGTCTAGATTACACAAGGTCGTTCAACGCCGCAGCTAGGTTCGTTGATAGACTACTAGAAATCTACGGTGTCGATAACCTGAATAAACGTGATCTAAGGGTGAGATTACTAAGGGATGTACATGATGTTTACTTCAGGAGATTCCTAGACTCATACGTTAAGTTCCTCGACCCAACTATCGTAGACTCCTCTAGACGGGATATCCTGGTTAGCATACTGAAAGATATCATGTTGGAGGCCGTAAAGGTCTCCCGCTACCCTACGGGTGCTGTGATGATTAGACCATATACTCTCGAGGCACATGCTAGGGGAGCGTACAAGCTTGATGATGATACTATTAAAAGGCTTACAGGTGAGATGATTGCATCGAACATCGTCATCTTTAGGTACCTTGGTGATCTCATAATCCCAACCGTTATATTCACACCTGAAGCCCTCGACCTGATAAGATCGGGTAGGAGGGTTGAGGTTCCCAGAGTTGAGGTCACCATCAAGCCGGAGGTTACTGTTAAACTTGGGGTTATTCAGCCTCTTAGGCTCATTGTGCCGGATAGGTTTAGGGTTAGACCTTCATGTGAGATCCTGGAATCCATAGTTGCTGATGTGCTGGGCTCCTTAGGCTTCGCTGTTAGGACTGATGTTAAACTAGCTTCCAGGGTTGGGGCTCCAGTTGAGGTTGATGTTTGGGGTGAGAGGAGGGTTGGTAATGTTAAGTTCACCGTCTACGTCTCGTGTA
>NZ_JBMFMW010000110.1:0-3713 GCF_049970475.1 Desulfurococcus sp. | reverse complement strand
CATGATTGTTATGCCGGATACAGGCATATTAGATGAACCAACAACACCGGCTAAGTATCCAGCGATAGCTGTACCGATGAATCCCAATATAAGCATGAATACACTCATTAGTAAAGCCAATAAGGGATCATTCAATATAACGAAGTACAGTATAGCTAGTGGAATAACGAATAGTACGGTTAATGCTAACACGTAGTTCATCGGTAGATCAAACTCTGTTCTAACAATATTACCTTGTCCTTCTCTCCTGGCCCCAGCTGCTTTGAGCCCCGATTTAATGCCTTTGACTATCGCCGATCTAAGCCTTATTAAACTGTATATTCCACCCACGAGCATTGCGCCAACCCCGATGAATCTAGCCTTACTTCTCCAGATTGCAAACATTGTGGCTACTGGATCTGGACTCGGCCAACCAGTTTGTGCTAGGATCGGTATGAAGATAAACCATGTTAATACACCACCAAGGAACATTAGTATCGCGATGTTTAAACCAACTATGAAACCAACCGCCAGTAGTGCAGGAGATAGATCAAGCCCGAAGTATAGAGGTATACGTCCAGCACTCCCAGCTGCCTCGAGGCTTCCAGGCCATAGGCCTATTCCACCGAGGAACTTGTAGATTGCACCTATGATTCCACCATATGCTAGTGGCTTAGCATGCGCGCCGCCCTTGTCGCCGGCTATTAATACTTCTGCACAAGCCTTGCCCTCGGGGAAAGGTAATTTCTCATGGACTATATACGCTCTTCTAAGTATTACTGTGAATAATGCTCCAAGCGAGCCACCAAGGCCAGCCATAATCGTGGTTAACCAGTAGGGTAGCTCGGTGTACAATTGTAGGATTATAAGTGCTGGCATAGTGAATATTACACCCGCTGCAAGGGCTTCGCCAGCAGAAGCGATTGTCTGTACAATGTTGTTTCCAAGAATGTTTCTCTCACCAAGTGCTCTGAATAACGCCATAGAGATGACAGCTGCAGGAATACTTGCGGAAATAGTCATACCAGCATATAAGCCCAGGTAGGCATTTGCAGCACCCATTACTATTGAAAGTATTACTCCCAGTATAACGTATTTCAGAGCTAGCTCGGGAAGACTTTTCTCTGGTGGAACATATGGCATATTATTACACCTCAATATAGATATATTTCCGCAAGAAAAATATATAAAAATTTAGATACTAGTATCCAGTATATATTACCTTGATCATGTGATAACAATATTTGCTAATAATTTATCTGGTGTATAAAATACGCTCGATTCAAGCCATTGATGAAATAGAAATCACTATATATCATAATAATTACAGTATAATTGTTTGTGAGTAACTCAAAATATAAGATCGACGGAAATATCCACGCGGACTTTTAAACAGGTGATTAAAGAATGCGGGCCCGCCGGGATTTGAACCCGGGGCCTCCGGCTCCGAAGGCCGGCGCCCTATCCTGGCTAGGCGACGGGCCCTAGTTACTTAAATTATTGTTCGGGTTATTTATCTGGTTTAGTGGAGAAGTAGTTTTAATCACCATGTGAGTGGGAAGGAAATAGTTGAAGCGGGTGACGGATGTAAATTGCTATTGAAACCATTATTCCTGGATAATGACAATATATATCCTGAACTCTGAGCTTATATATCATATCGCGAATAAGTGTAGAGATTTTTGTCCATGTACCTAGATAAGTAGATATGAATTCATAACATCTTCACTACGTTATAACCGTAGCTCCTTGATGCATTTACTCCTGGAGTAGTTGTCTGCCAGGTGTATTGGTAGTGGTAGCTTTAGGCCTGGCTCCATGAGGTGTCTAACTACTTCCACCGCGTCTTCGAGCCTTATTAGGTATCCTATACTCACATATATTTCGCTGCCCTGGTTGGTTTCAACTACCTCACCCACTATTCTTCCATGCGCCCTCACGAGTTTCCTACCATTTACTTCTTCTACCTCCCCGTAGAGCGGCTTCTTTGCCACCCCTATTGACGGGGTGCTGAGTACGAGACCTATATGTGTTGCTATGCCAAATGCTCTTGGATGGCTTAATCCATGTCCATCAACCAATATTATATCCGGTTTAGCCGGCAACCTATGCAATGCCTTAATGTATACAGGGGCCTCCCTGAACGCCAGTAGACCTGGCACATATGGTATAGGGGGCTTCGATGCAAGACACGTATATGCCAGGAGCATCTTAGCCCTATAATCCATGAGTACAGCGCTTCCAACCTGAACTCCTCCCCTATATGATGCATCAACCCCTGCAACACTCCTTATTCTCGATGGATCAATCCTTGGAAATGAATCAAGCTCTGCTAGAACCCTCTCAGAGAGTATTCTCTGAAGCATTACAGCCCGCTGATAATCGAAGCCCATTCAAATACCCTTACTTAATTAGCCTGTTGCAGGCTCTAAATTCTTTTTAAATATTTTTGGATGTGTTTTATCTTCTTGGTGTCTTTACCACGGTGGTTTAAATGACTTACAGTATTGATGAACTCGCAGGCATTATGAAGACGCTGCAGGACGAAGGGGTTAAGGCTGTCGTAATAGGGGATACAGTGGTTCAGTTAGCTCTGGGCAGGAAGAGACTAGAAGGTGATGTAGACTTATTCGTGTACGAGCCAAGCCCCCTCCTCGAGCAGGATTACTATCAGGAGCTGGCGTCCAGGCATGGATGGGAGGTATCATCGACGGAAGTGGGCACGGTGAAGTTGATTGCACCGTTGAGCGAGGACTACCTGGAGATCGAGTTATACGAGAACTATATGGATATAGAGATACCTGATGAAATACTCGAGAAAGCCGATGTGATCAGGGTGGGCGGTATAATCATTAACGTGTTACCGGTGGAAGCCTACCTGGTGCTCAAGGCCCGCCAAGGAGTAGACACGAATAAGCTCGCGGAATACATTAAACAACTGAAGAACAGTATAAATATAAAGCTTGTGGAGGAGCTGATCGGATATTACCATGAAGAGGAGCAAGAGATCATAGTGAACAGGCTTAGAGACACTGGCCTGAATATATAGTCCTGGTACCAGGGAAGATTTTTAAATCACTTAAGGTATTGAGGAGAAGGGTAGAGGGGTGCTTAATATATGCCGGTGAATAATCCAGAGCTACAGAAAATAGTCTTCAACAGAGTGTTAAATAAGATGGTGTGCAGGAGATGTGGTGCCCTGAACCCACCGGGCGCTACCAAGTGCAGGAGATGTAGATCCAAGGGCACGCTACGTCCTAAGAAAGCTGTTAGAACAGCTACAAAAGCCACTTAGAGTTTGTTTAATGTTTTAATGTAAAACCCAGCTTACCCACCTCCTAAGCTTGTTATCATATATTATCAGCGATATCAGCCCAGCCACGATTCCATAGTAATAGTATACAACCCTATACTTCACGACAACCGAGGGATCTAAGACTATTGATAATCCATATTCAGCTGCACCACTTCCACCAGGCGTAGGCAGGGAGCTAAATGACTGCATGATGAAATAGGCCTCGACAACTTTAACCACGGCGTCAACATTAAACACGTGGATGAATGGGAGTGCCGCGATACCCCATATTGTGTGGTAGAGTATTGTCAGCAGCCATAGTAAAGCCTTCTTCCCTAGGGATATCCTTGAAGCCATCTCGCTATAGCTAGAGGCGAAATCAAGGTACATTGCATACAGCTTGTTGAAGTGTTTCCTCATAAATCCAGGTATCCACCTT
>NZ_JBMFMW010000109.1:0-3716 GCF_049970475.1 Desulfurococcus sp. | reverse complement strand
GGCCAGGGGCTAACCCCGCTAACAAAACATCAGCGGGGAAACGCTGTAGATAAATATATGGGACACCGTGTTCCATGACTAGGAATATGAGCCCTTGCTGTTGTTTTGGTTTTCATATGGGCTTGTATTGGTTGGTGTTGTTTGCTGCTGTGAAGAGTTTATTATAATAAGGTGGGGGCTGAGGACACCTCCAAAGAAACCCGGGATACAGGGTCTCAGAATACCCCTCAACACCCCTAAGCCCGATGAAGGGGTAACACAGCCAACATAAACTTAATATCAGACCCTGAACCCCTAAGAACTGACCTCCTCGCCCTGAAGAGCGGGGGAATTCCCTGCATCTATTCGGGGGCTGCATCTTTCATCTATGGGGTAGTCGAGAGGGCAAGCCATATTAAGGTAAATGATCTGGAAAAGAATATTAGAGAGGTATATTGCCATGTTTCTTGGGTATCATGCCTAGGAATTCTTCCCTCTTATTCTTTAAAGCCTTAAGCGCCTCATATATCTTCAACCTTGTTAAGGCTGGATCTATTATATCATCTATGTATCCCAGCTCGGCAGCTCTAAACGGGTTTGCGAATGCCTCCCTATACTCAGCCAGCTTCTTTCGTGCAAGCTCCTCGGGGTCAGGTGCCTGGGATAACTCCTTCCTATAGAGTATTCTTATAGCTCCCTCGGGCCCCATTACCGCTATCTCTGCTGTAGGCCATGCTAGGTTTATATCGCTTTCCAGTGAGAGGCTACCCATAGCTATGTAGGCTCCTCCATAGGCCTTCCTCATAACCAGTGTTATCTTTGGTACTGTCGCCTCCGAGTACGCATATAATACCTTTGCGCCATGCCTTATTATACCACCATGCTCCTGATCTACTCCAGGCATAAAGCCTGGTGTATCTACTAGTGTCACTATTGGTATGTTGAATGAATCACAGAATCTAACGAATCTAGCTATTTTATTGCTTGCATCTATATCTATTACGCCAGCATTCACAGCTGGCTGATTGGCGACTATACCAATAGTGTACCCGCCTATCCTGCCAAATCCTACAACCGCTGATCTACCGTAGTGTTCATGCACCTCTAGGAAGTCGCCTTCATCAACAAGTAAGCTAATAACCTTCTTGACATCAAAGGATTTAACAGGGTCTGTTGGCACAATCTCATAGATCTCATCTATTCTTCTATCTACAGGATCCTCCGTTTGAATGAAGGGTGGTTCCTCCATGTTATTGCTGGGGAGATATGAGAGGAGCTTCCTGACTAAGGCCAATGCTGAGTCTTCATCCTCGGTGATAAAGTGTGCTACACCGCTTGTTGATGCATGGATATTAGCTCCGCCAAGCTGCTCAAATGTTACATCGACGCCAAGTGCAGCTTTAACTACTTCTGGACCAGTTATAAACATGTATGACGACTTAACCATTATAACGAAATCCATGAGTGCTGGACTATAGGCAGCAGCACCGGCACATGGCCCCATTATAACGGCTATCTGTGGTATCACCCCACTGGCTTTTACATTGGCATTAAATATCCTACCGCATCCGTGAAGCGATCCAACGCCCTCCTGTATGCGGGCTCCACCGGAGTCGTATAATCCTATCACCGGTGCGCCTGTCTTGATGGCTAGCTCGATTAGCCTAGCTATTTTCTCACCATGTGCTTCGCCTATGCTTCCACCTAGAACCGTGAAATCCTGGGCATAAACGTAAACCAGTCTCTTATCGATCACACCGTAACCTGTTACAACTCCATCGCCATAATATTTGAGTTTATCCAGACCGAAATATGTTGATCTATGCGTCCTCATCCACTGTAGCTCAGCGAAGGAGTCGGGATCAAGTAACCTGTTTAACCTATCCCTTACCCACAGCTTACCTTTCTGTCGTTGCTGTTCAATCTTATCCCTGCCGCCGCCCTCTATGGATTTCTCCCTGTACTCATTCACCTTTCTCAATAAGTCCTCGTGACTCACTACCTCCACCTTTTCAACACTGATACCACTGCTATGGTGCTTACACCACCTATGTTATGTGTTAGAGCCGTTGCTGGGGTACTGGCCTTAAACCCTGGAAAGTCTCCGCGTAACTGCATCACTGATTCAACAACCTGGTATATGCCTGTCGCGCCAACTGGGTGTCCCCTCGCCTTTAATCCACCGCTAAAGTTCACCTCGGGCTTATCACCTTTCTGGAAACGCCCCTCCTTGAATAGCTTAGGTGCCTCTCCTTTCGGTGCGAAGCCTATGTCCTCTAATGCTGCATAGCCAGTTATATGGAATGCATCGTGTATCTCGGCGTAATCTATATCTTTGAGGCTTAATCCAGCCATTTTCAACGCTTCCTGTGCCGCCTTGACAGTGGATTCCATTACAAGTATATTATTTCTCGATGCCAGGTCAACGCTGTCCGTAGCCATGCCTATCCCGGCCAGCTCTACAAGTGTATCTCTACCAGTCGACTTCGCTATCTCGCGTGCCTTCTCCTCTCCCCTTACAAGGAGCACGGCAGCTGCTCCATCACCCAGCGGGGCTGCATGGAATAATCTTATCGGGTCAGCGATCATGGGGCTTTCAAGTATCTCCTTCATACTTGTTTTCCTAGGTAGTTGTGCATATGGATTATAGCTGGCATATTCATGCATTTTAAGAGGCCAGTGTGATAAATCCTCCTCGCTATAACCAAACAACTGCATATATAGCCTGGCGATCATCGCATTTAGCCCTGTAAATGAAGCACCGTAGAAAACCTCAAAGTCAGCATCAGCTGCCTGGGCTAATGCACGAGTAACATATGGTGTTGTAGCCTCTGTCTGCTTCTCGATACCTCCGACAGCGACTACATCAGTTATTCCAGCCTTGACCATCGCGTAGCCTGCATACAGGGCTGCCCCACCACTGCCACATGCAGCCTCGACCTTGAATGCCGGTATTCCTCTTAAACCAGCGTAATCTGCTAGTAAAGCACCCAAGCTATCCTGGTTCATTAAAACACTCGACATCATGTTGCCTACTACAAGCGCCTTTGGCTTAACTCCTCCAGCGTCCTCGATAGCCTTCCATAGTGCCTGGGAGAAAAGCTCTCTAGCGGATTGCTCGTAAAACCTGCTAATCTTGGTCATGCCAACTCCGACTATGAATACACTATCCATTTCTAATCGCACCCTAAGATAGACATGCATTGCCTTGATAGAATAAATTATACAGCAATTATTTAAACACTCTGGACTGAACAAGAAGCGTCCCGAGGGGTGGAGTCTCCTCATCATTATCGGTACTGGAGTCTCCGGCCATCTATATAAAACAATATATTGTTTCAGACGGTATTAAAGAATTTACCTGGGCTGGCTTACCGGGGAATCGTTGAAAAACATGGATTGAGTTTTATATTATGGATGTACTGCCTAGCCTAGTAGTTCACGAGTTTAGCTTCATAGAGTTGGTTGAGAGCCATTACTAATGGCTCAATTACATCCTTAACGTCTATCTGGGCCTCCTTACTTATTGATTCAGCCAGCTCATTCACTGTGTGCTCGCCATCACACATTACCCATATATAATATGCCAGAGGTGAGAGTTCGTATACTTCTTCCTCGCTTAATGCAACATAGAATTTCTCCTGCTCCTCTCCCAGGAACTCTCCCTGTCTAACCGGCTTGACATCCTTCAACTCGTTGAACCTATTAATTGCTTCCTCATGTCCTGGATGATCGTG
>NZ_JBMFMW010000108.1:0-3727 GCF_049970475.1 Desulfurococcus sp. | reverse complement strand
CTACTTCCTCTTACTCTTCCCGCCTTTCTTTTTCCTTGTCTTACTTTTCTTTCTCTTGGTTTTTGAGGTTTTAGGCTTTTTCCTCCTAGCTCTCCTCTTGGTTGATTCACTGCTTAGCTTCAACGGGGATAGGATTAGCTCATGGGGGAGGAGTATCCTTGTATCATCGGTGGTATCGATTAGTATGAGGTCGTATTGGAGATCAGGGTTCTTAATGTTGATGAAGCCGTCATATATTATTGACTCCTTCGAGGGCTTGAATTCATGTATAACACGGTATTTTTCAGGCTCTTCAACCTTAACGATGCGTATCCTCATTAAAGGCGATGGCTTAGGGGTAAGTATTGTCTCAACGTCTTTAACCGCTCCCTCACCAAGCGTGATGCTTGCTCCCGGAGCCTCGACATCGATGAACCTGTAGCACCCTGAGTCTTTCTCACTAGTCATCCACATGGTTAACTGGTTGCCGGCTATCTCGAGCATCTTCTCGAGTAGGCCTTCATTACCCTGCTCCTTAGCATTTAAACCGGGTTCCTCCGCCTCGGACCAGTGCCTGTCTCCCCTGGTATATAGTCTCACCTTTACTGTATCTGATTCCTCTTCGAAGGGGCATAGCTCGAAAGACTTTACGACCAGCTTCAAAAACATCACCTAGGTCAAATACTATTGCCTTATACAGCATAGATTTATTCCTGGCTATCCTAATATATAATCCCGGCGGGGGATCCTGGATGAGCGTCTCCCTGCATGTGGTGGATATAACTATACCGGAGGGCACGAACATTATAATAGGCCGGAGCCACTTCATAAAGACGGTTGAAGACATATATGAGGTACTGGTCACCAGCGTGCCTGGTATAAGATTCGGGCTAGCGTTCAACGAGGCCAGCGGTAAGAGGTTGGTGAGATACGAGGGCAATGATGAAGAGTTAACTAGGGCAGCCATCGATGCAGCGTTAAAGATAGGTGCCGGCCACACATTCGTTCTGTTTATAAGAAACGCGTATCCGATAAACGTGTTGAACCAGTTGAAGAATATACAGGAGGTGGTTTCACTATACGTTGCAACAGGTAACCCGGTGCAGGTTATCGTAGGGGAGACTAATCAGGGTAGAGTAATACTCGGCGTGGTGGACGGGTACCCGCCGCTCGGTGTGGAATCGGAGGAGGATAAAAAAGAGAGGAGGGATTTCCTGAGGAAGATAGGTTATAAAAAATAGTTTTTACCCGTTGCACTTCCTAATACTATCTTCTAGTAGCTGTATGTTTTTCAATACCTCGTCTTTACTACTAGTGGTAATCCAGCATGAGGACTCCTCGCCTGTTTTCAACAGGTAGAATACATGGTTGCTGTTGACTCTAAAGGCTATGGCATAGCATTCCGTGTTTTCCCCTATTTCCTCGTCCTCGAAGAGGATGGTTGTCCTGCGTCTTTGCATCAGTAGATCCATTATAAGCCATGCTTGCTGGCCTTCCACACGCTCTCCTGCCTCAAGCTTCTCCGCTACATCGACACCCAGGTTCAAGGCTATTTCAACGAATATATTGTTACTGGTATTTCTCATTTGCTTCACTCAGGACTTCCAGGATTTCCCCGTATGCTACGTCGTCATTGACCTTGGTGATCCTTATCTTTACCTTTGAGCCGAGGCTCGCGTTGTAAACTATTATCTTGGCTCCCTTGTAGTCGACAACCCCGTTTCCATGTTTGTCTACGTCACCTATTTCAACGGTTAGTATCTTGCCTGGTCTCAGGGAATCCTCGTGTGGTGTCTGTATTCTTGGATATATGCTGAACCTCTGGACATCGCTCGTATATGGATTCCAGCTATGTTTTTTCTGCTGCCTAGACACGTCTATATCCCGCTCTACTATAGTTGACCTGCCCTATCAATTAAAGCATATAGGGGTTATTAATATTTATACCTCGCTAATGCTTATTAGGTCCATGACTTAATTAGAGGAGTAAAATAGGGTGGTGTTGTCATGCCTAAGACGATTAGTGTATTATTGAGAAGAGAATTATTGAAGCGTGACGTGGAGCTATTAGATATATACAGGTTCAAGGACAGGGAGTTTGTGAGGGTTAAGGATAGGGTGGCCGGTAGAGTCATGTTATATGCTCCAAAGATAAGGCTGTCGTCTGTGACATCGCGGGAGGATCTAGCGAGGATCGTGGATGAGATAGCTTCAGCCTTGAGGAAGTAAAACGGTTTTCCACTGTGTGTCAGCTGTTTAATTCTTCCCCCCGGTTAAATGCTCCCTTAAGATGCCTAGGATGCTTTCTAAACTGTTTTTCAAGGGGCGTTCGGAGCTGATTCTCCTATAGTACTCGATCCTGCTGAATAATTCGAGTATTGACTCCACTAGTTTAACCGGTTCACACTTGGTCTTTATGATTATCTTGGAATCCATGGGTGTCTCAATATTGCTACATACTATGATTGGGCGGGTGTTGTTATATAGCGTATTTAATACTATATGGCTCTCAATGCTCTCATCAATTATGAGTCCAGCTATTATGCGTTGGGTGAGCTTGAAGAGGTCATCGGTTGTAATACTTATTATCCATGGTGTGCCACCGCAATCCCTTTCAGAGTAGTTTATGATTAATGGGTTGAACCTTACGCCTTCCAGTTCCCTTGCCACCTCGACTATATCCGTGCATTTATCGCTGTGTGTGATTATTCCTCCATCCCTTGGCATCAGATCCCTTAATTCCCCGCCCCCGATAGTGTAGAAGGGGATGTTGACTACTGGTACTCCGGGTAGTTTTTCCCGGATGATCCTGTGGTCTCTTGATGTGAGTGTTACGATAAGTATTCCTGTGCCTCTTCTACGGCTCTCAATGATGGATTCGACGGCGTCGTCTTCGGGTATGTTGTTGTGTTCGATGCTTATGAGGAGTCTTACCCTGTGTTTGCCTGTGTGGATATCGTTGAGGAGGTCCTTGAGGTTTTTATCGACTTTACCAGCGTATACGATGGCTTCGCCGTGTGATGGATTATATTTTTCTACTCTAACTATGGGTAACCCGGTTTCCTGGATGAGGTCCTCGATTATTCTACAGTAAGCTGGTGAAGTCTTACATATTAGCTGGATCACTATGGTTCAACACCTGTTCACAATATATAAAGATCCTGGAAGCCATATTATATCCTAAACACTAGTGGTTCACTATAGATTATACAAGGGGTTGCTTGGTGATGTATAGTATAAGGTATAGGGATGGATGCCTAGAAGTCAAACGGGCAGGCGAGTACCTCTTGTTAAGTGGCTGGAACTACTCAATAGAGATACGTCCTCGAATCATAAGCGTCAAGGGGTTCAAGAGAGCCGAGGTCAAGGAAGTCTATGGCTCAAGAAGGAAAATAGTGTTCATCTACCATGACGCAGTGAAAGAACTCAGGGAATGCTATAATACAGTAGAGGAGATAGATCTAGGGGACCACCTGGTTAAAGCCACAAGCTTATTCACCGGGCACTACATAACCATAGTCACACCAGGCTACACACTCATAGACTACATAGTTATTACCGGAGATCAAACACTCATAATCCTACAAGGAAAGAGAAACATATTCCTCGAAGAACACAGAGACACCCTCACCCTATATTTAAACTAAGACAACACCATACAAACATCCAGCCACCCCCTCAGCACGGCTTAGCAGGCCCTGGACTCCCCCGTGCGAGGGGCTTGTGAGAGAGCCCAGCCGCGGGGGTT
>NZ_JBMFMW010000107.1:0-3736 GCF_049970475.1 Desulfurococcus sp. | reverse complement strand
CCGCTGTCTGGGTTTAAGACACCTACTATTATCCTTATAGTAGTTGTCTTACCAGAACCGTTCAAGCCAACGTAACCAACTACCTCGCCGTTACCAACATTGAATGAGACATCAGAAAGAACCCTCGCCTTTCCAAAAGATTTCGATACGTTTTTAACCTCGATCAATATAAATCCCTACACTACTCTATATGTTCAATTAGTTTTATAAATTCATAAACCTGTTTAGAAACAAAAATAAAAACATCACACTACTTAATATAATACCAGATACCCGGTCATGATCAACTACCTGATCTGTGGTAGAAGCATTCTTGTAGTCAAGCCATAGAATACTGCTGAAATCCTAAAACACTGGAACTCAACCAGAGATGATGTGATGAAGACCCATATGGAGATATGTAGAAAATACCGGTTAACACCGCTTACTTCATTGGTTAACAAGGGTAGGTGTTGCTTATTGCATGCGTTTATATTCCATAAATAGCCTCCACCTCGTCATCGCTGAGTTTATGGGTCAAACTGTACAGTAAGTCCTCCATGCTTCCCTCAACACATGTTGAGGCAGCCCATAACGCGTTTCCTCGAGTACTTTCACGGCAGCGCCTTTAAGGACGTGGAGTGCTGTATGGGTTCTAACCTCATTACTGATATCATTCATACTGCATACCCTCTACGAGGAACATAGGTAGGATGAAAATAGGTAAGGTGAGGTTTAAATGGTCTAAGAACCTACTAGAGATACTATTCAATATAGAAAGATGGTAAAGTAGGATGAACCAGTCGTGTCCGATGAATTTAGATATAGATTGATACATGAAGGCATGGTATAAGGATTAATCGTTTAAAAGATTATATTCGTTGTTTCAACAAATATATTTCTCGGCCCTATATCTTAATACATTGGTAGGGTAATCAATGAGGCTCGTTGACTACAACGAGTATCTGAACTACGTCTCCAAGAGAAACACGGTGATTGTTGAGGGAGAGGAGATAGAATTAAAGCCCATTAAGGTTAAGAGGATGATGCCGCTACCCGAGGAACTCCCTGATTCCTCCTCAACAGTATGGAGTTTCCCTAAGAGGGGTACATGGGCTACTCATAGAGGCGACTACAGGGGTAACTGGCCTCCCCAGGTAGCTAGGTTACTGATTGAAAGGTATAGTAACCCAGGCGACATAGTGCTAGACCCCATGATCGGCTCTGGCACCACTTGCATAGAGGCTAAGCTCCTCGGCAGGAACTGCATAGGCGTCGACATAAGCTACGAGGCCGTGATCCTTACTCTCCACAGGCTGTACTGGCTTGAAAAAACCCTCGAGAACCCGCCGAATGATGCAGGCAGTATAGACTTGGAGAACGCTAGGAGGGCTGTGGTAGAGATCTATCATGGCGATGCCAGGAGGCTCAGCAGGGTAAGGGATGAAACAATAGATCTGGTGATTACTCACCCGCCATATTTTAATATAATTAAGTATAGCAGTAGAGTTGACGGCGATCTCTCGAGGGCGAGTAGCCTAGAGGAGTATCTTAAATGGTTTAATGAAGCGACTGGGGAGATCTATAGGGTCTTAAAGCCGGGGGGACATCTTGGAATACTTATAGGGGATACTCGTATCCGTAAATACTACGTGCCAATATCCCATCATGTACTGGAGATTCTTTTAAGAAGAGGCTTCATCCTCAGGGAGGAGGTGGTGAAGATACAGCATAAAATGAAGACGACAAGAGAGGTATGGTCTAGGCTCAAGGACAGGGATTTTCTACTCATATATCATGAGAAACTCTACGTCATGAGAAAGCCCAGGAACCAGGAAGAGTATGAGAAGTACAAGTATAGTGCAAACATGGACCTGGATTTTATCTAACTAGTCAATGGGTTTAAACTTGTTTAGGCATGTATTTATCAACTATGAGGCCAGGATTCTCCCTTAACACCTTAACAGCTTTAGGCAAATACTCCATAATAGTATCCGGGGTGACACCATCCTCTCCTATATCCTCAGCTGCTAAATCCCCGGCGAGACCGTGTACAAGCACCCCCATTCTCACAGCTTCACCGATGTTCCTCAACCCTATACCATACATCCCTGCTATAGCGCCTGTGAGTACATCACCGCTTCCAGCTTTAGCCATGCCTGGATTACCCGTCATATTCACATATATGTATCCATCCGGATAGCATATCATGCTATGGGCTCCCTTATACACTATGTAGGAGCCTAGCTCCATACATGCTTTCCTCAAGTACTCCACCGGGTTCTCCTGTACCTCTTTCAAAGGCTTGTTAACAAGCCTCGAGAACTCGGCCGGGTGAGGCGTTACGATAGTGGGAGCCTTCCTCTTCTTCACCACATCAGGGTTCCCGGATACAGCTGTTATCCCATCTCCATCGATTATAACCGGCTTATCTATCGACTCCACGAGCTCTCTTACGAGCTCCTGTGTCTCATTATTTAACGAGACCCCTGGCCCAACTGCTACAATATCTATGCTATGTTCCTCTATGACTCCCAGTATCTTCTCGAGGTTGCCGAGGGCTATGGTGCCCTCACTCGTCTCCTCAAGGGGGATGTAGACTACTTCATGAGCCCTGGAGGCTATATAGGGTATGATGCCTTTAGGTGCTGCTAGCCTAGAATATCCACCTCCCACCTTGAGGAATGATAGGGATACATAGTATGGTGCACCATAATAGTATCTAGCGCCGGCTACGGCGAGTAGTTTCCCAAATACTCCTTTATGACCCCATCTAGGCCTCTCAGGGAGTTTCACAGGAGTATTCAACTCAGCCCTAACTGATTCGATGATGCCCCTCGGGTACGAGAGCATTGATACATATAGCTTCCCACAGTAATGGTAGCCTGGATACAATATATTACCATATTTCGGCATGCCGAAGGCGACAGTGATACTTGACTTAACCGCTACACCCCTCACTAGTCCGGTGTCCCCTTCAACACCAGATGGTATGTCAACACTTACAACTGGTTTTCCACTAGAGTTGACTAATTCAATGATTCTTCTAGGTAGCCCGGATACCTCTCCCCTCAACCCTATACCTATTAATCCCACTAAAAGTACGTCTGCCCTATTGATGGATTCCTCGAGTGCGCTGACCTCCTCATCGCTGGAGACGTATTTAACCGGTATGCCCATTTTAACCAGGATATCACGGTTGGTTCTCGCTGCTTCACTCATCTTAATCGGGTTGCCCACGATGAATACCTCGACAAATCCGCCGCCTGCATGTAGTCTCCTAGCAGCTACAAGCGCGTCGCCGCCGTTGTTGCCCGTCCCAGCTATAACCGTGAACCTTCTTCCTTCAACACCGTATTCCCTGAGTATTACTGTGTAAAGGGCGCTACCAGCCTCCTCCATTAATATAATACTGGATAACCCGTATTTTTGAGCCTCCTCATCGATCAACCTCATCTCACTGACGCTGCAGATCTTCAATAAGGGACACCACATACTATTATGGAATAGAGTATACTTAAACTTTAATTAAGATTAAATCGATTGTGAGTATATCTAGGAGTGGAACATATTATGAATTACAAAGTAGAGAAGACCCGGCCTCATCAAGTTGTTCCTGGTTTTATAATGGTTTGTATGTGTTGGTGTTAGTCTTCTGCTATTATCATTGCATATACTTTTTTACCGTGTAGATGTTTCATCTTCCCGAAACACCCGGGATAAGGGGGCGAGGCTGATTCGAGAAGACCACAGGATC
>NZ_JBMFMW010000106.1:0-3783 GCF_049970475.1 Desulfurococcus sp. | reverse complement strand
CTGCTGTAGCTCCACAAGCTCTCTTATTGATTCAACCCTGAGATTAGTCTCTATGAAGTCTACCCTTGGATCAATGCTGGCCAACCTATGCCTAACCCATATGGTGCCGGGCCCCGTTATTGATATATCCTCGACGTATGGATCATCAAGTAACACCTGGAGAACCCTGTAGCCGAGGATCATCTTCAATACGTATTCAACCTGGGGGCTGCTCTCCCTGGGGATCCCCAGGATCATTGATGCTACATCAGTCACCGGGACTCCTCTACGTATGTGGAGCAAAATGTCTCTAAGCCTCGACTTAACTAGGTTTACTAGCTCTTCATCCACGAGTAACCTGGCTTCATATCTGAATACTCCATCACCGTGTTTCACAAGCCTAACCATGTAGCCTCCAACACGGTACTCTGCGACAATCATACCAGTGTCCCGGGAGGAGATCCCATTCACCCCTGGATCACTGGATCCGGGCCAGCATCGACCAATGTCTCCACATAGTGGTTCGGAGGGCTTGAAGGATGTGTGCAAACAGGGTCACCTTGTGGAGAAAAAATTAATGGTAAGCCGGGCTTAACCTCCTGTGGCGAAGACGACTTGCGAACGCCCGGTTGCTGAATCAGTCACGTTGACAAGTATCCTCAATACTGTGACACCATTTTGTAGAGGCACTGTGAATACTAGCTGGACATCACTCTTACCGCTGGCTACCTGGGGCGTTAATGGTGGTGTATAAGTGGAGCCGTTGGAGAATACTATGGTTGCACTGTTAACGCTAATGCTTGAGGGTAATAGGTTGCTGACAACCAATGTGATTACACCGATTCCGGGGGAACCATATGTAATACTATACCTGGCCACAGCCATATCTGTTGATGGAAGCTTAGTGCTCTGGTAATCGATGTAGGACTTGATGCCGAATGCGGCAACTACAGCGATCAATATCATTACTATTACAGCTATGACCTCACTAATACCCTTGACCCCACGCCTCATACAACCACCACGAGTCGATCTAAGGGTAGGAGTCAAATAAGGAGTGTTCGATAACCATTTCTGGATTATAGGTCTTCCAACACCTCTTGCGGAAAAGAAGCTTGATAGGGTCATTGAGTTGTGGAACTTAAAGTTGCTGGCTTAATTTATTATTTGGTATCCCTGGTTCTCCATGATGGTACCCTGGATTGATACGGATTTAACAATCTTATTCTTTGAGGCGTGTTTGCCACAGCTTGCAACCCCTGTGTTCTAGTCTGCCTCCTCTCCTCTATTGTTCTCATTGCTCTGAGTACGGTGTATAATAGTATGCTGGCACTCCTCGTGATCACCGGGCCCACTCCACCCAGTAATCCTATTATATTGGGTAGTATCATATATATGAATACACTGGTTAAAGCCTGCCCTGCTACACCGACCTGAGTGCTCCAGGTCCTCATGAACACTGCTGTTAAGGGGCCCGCGAGAACCAGGCTACCCCAGAGTCCTATTACCCTTTTCATTGCCCCACGTAGAGCCGGGTGGAGGTATGCGACTGCCAGTATTGGTGTTGAAACTGTTATGGTGAGTATGAGCCAGTGCCTGATCACGACTAGCGCGGAGGCTGAGGCAAGCATAATGGTTAATACAACGGCTAAATTCGCTGCTACAGGTATGAAGAAGCCGAGCGCCACTCCTGTTGATATAAGTGCCAGTATCGAGGCTATAGAAGGCATTGGATCAACACCCTCAACCACCTTGAGGGAGAGAGCGTTAAGCATGTCAACCGAGGCATTATGGAGATAGGGGGCTGTAAGAGATAGGAGAACGACTATCAAGGCTTCTCTAACAACATCGATGAAGCCTCTCGGCTCACCCTCGAAGACGGCCTGGAGTAGCCTGAACCCCAGGTAGAGGCCTAGCCCACTCATCGAGATGGAGAGCGTTAACTCGTAGAGACCCCATTCAGCCGACCCCTCCTCAAGCCTGGGAGATGTAGTGAGCAACTGAAGGTTGAAGGGTGTTGAGACAACCTGCCAGAACATGCTGAAGAACCCGGTTACAGGGGAGACTATTATGTCGAAAGGCCATGGAGGCGTCCACGGTTTATCCGAGACACTTACAGCGATACTATTGAAGCCTGTTAAACCACTACTGTTCACATTAACCCGTATCACGTATGCCCCGCTTGAATTATAGACATGGTTGAGCCTCAAGGAGGAGCCGTCATCGAACTCCTCAACAACCCCATCACCCCATGAAACAGTATAGGAGGCACCATTGATCCCAGGGGAGATGAAGACCGAGAGGCCGACTGCCTCCCCGACATAATAGCCCTGCCTATCAGTGTAGAGGTAGACATAGAGTGGCCCACCATAGTCTCCATGGAGGCTGCTGCCCAGGTAAATACCCATCAACCCAACCCCGATGAGGAGGATGCCCCCTAGAATACTGGAGATGCCTTCACCGATCCTGCCCATGGCAATATATAATCCACCAATTAGTACGAGCCCCAGTGAAGACGCGTAGAGGATCCAGCCGTAGGGAGCATGCCCTAATATGTCCTGCGATGCATTATAGAGGGAGTTAACTAAGATGCTGGAGAAGCCAGCTAGGAGTAGCCCGGCTACACCCCTGAGGAACCAGGCCCCGGAATCCCTGTGTCCTAGGACATGCTTGATGATTGAGACTATTATAACACTAATGCTTAAAGCCCATAGAATCCAGTCGAGGTATCCTAGTAAACTAGACAACATATCCATAGAGATCCCTGGAGAAGGAATGCTTCCTGGAGTGAAATAATCAGTGCGTCACGGCCCTATATAAGGCTATATTAAGTCTAGAACAGATCTAATATATAAGTGAGGTAAGGGGAATGGAGTTTGACTCGAGTAGGATACTGGCCGGAATAGGATCAATCCTCATGGCAATAGGCGTCTTTATCCCGTTGCTGACGCTAGTGGGATTAATACTGTTACTAATAGGGTTGAAGGGTCTCTCAGATACGTACAGGGAGGAGGGCATATTCAGGAATGCCTTATATGCCGTGATAATCGGTGTAATAGGTTTAGCGACAATAATATTTGTAGCAATATCTATAGCAGGGATCGCAATAACCTTCGCTCCCAGTATACCACTGCACATGGCGAGAGGAGTAATTGGTACAGTACTACTTTTCATCGTGGTATACTTTGTCATCCTAGTATTAGAGGCATTATTCTACAAGAAGTCCCTTGATCTCCTAGCAACTAAATCAGGTGAGAAGCTCCTGGAGACAGCAGGGCTATTATTATTGATCGGGGCGGCTTTGACGATCATAATAGTGGGATTAATACTGATTTTCATAGCATGGATAATAGCCGCAGTAGCCTTCTTCAGCTTGAAGCCGCCACAGCCAGCCCAGGAGCAGGTAGTGCAGGCACCTCCGGCACTAGCTTAAAGAGCTTTTTCCCGGGGTTCACAGCTTCATGAGGCCTCGTCTTTCAAGGCGTGGAGCTTGTTTGTAAGCTTTTTGCTAGACAGCAGTACTTGGAGTTGGTGTACAGCTCATTGTCTCCTAGACTCGCTGTGCACCGCCCGCAGACTGACGGCGGGCCCTGAACAAGTGATGCCGTCCCAGTGAGGGACACCCGAAGAAATGAGGAAAGCTCCAGCAGGGATAGAGTCCTCGCCCCTCAGGATGAGGAGCCTCGGTATGTTGTTTCTGCTTTCATATAGGTTCACTATTGAAGAATGCAATCGCATACATGAATCTCTTCCTTAATTCAAGATGTAGGGTGCTCGCGAACACTCCTAAGCCAGATGCAAGCC
>NZ_JBMFMW010000105.1:0-3783 GCF_049970475.1 Desulfurococcus sp. | reverse complement strand
TTGTATAGTGCTTGCTTAATTAGCGTGAGTAGTAGTTGAAGCCGTGAGACTGCTCATGGAATGTTCTATTTCACATAGTAAGATTCTAATTTGGGGTATTTTCAAGTATGCAGATTCCGGCTAAACAAGCCTATGACCGAGCGTGAAGGTGTGGGGTGAAAATTGAATAATTGATAGAAGGCAAAAGCACAAAGCACCCAGTTATAACCTGAAGCAACTCTCGCGTAAGCCCAGCTAGATGTGTTAATAGAGGTAGAAACGGCTATCTTAGCCCTATAATGCACCGTGTACTTGGCGAGGTCTCGTGTATCACTACGCTTTCCACTAGGCGACAACGGCTATATAAAGTAGCCTTGTAACGTAGAGTGAGAAATCTCTTAAAAACAGGCTTGCGTGAACTAATCAAACGCTTTTCATCGATTGGTTGAAACAGGTGGTTTATTGAAGATAGGACAGTAGTTGTAGACGGCTTATTTGACACGCCTTGGGCCTCTTATCGTTGGTTTATCTACTATTTTCGACGCCAAGTTCCACGGCGTGATACAAGCCGAGGCCAAGAACTACTTAGCGAAGAAGGGTAGCGCGGATCTCAGGGCCTTCTACGAGTTCGTGAGAAGCATAGATCGGAGCAAGGAAAGCGTGATAGAGGAAATTCTGCTGACGCCTTCTTGAAGCCCAGCCAAGTATACCAGGGTTAAACGGGCAGTCTTGTAGTTAAACCTGCAATGTATGGCTCTTCGTCAGATATACTCCTCTACCTCCCTGTACCATGGTTTCTTAGTACCATCTTTCGCGCGCTTCACCCAGTTCTTCGTTTTCGGAGTAGCGTCAACTATCTCCCGGATCCTGCTGATTTTAATTTTGATGGCTTGGAGTTGATCCCGGCTTAAAACCCCTTTATCAAAGAAGCTTTGAGCATACTGTTCCACGAGTTTAAGGTTTTCCATCGCGTCGTACCAGAATCCCCAGTCGTCGCTAAGCACGCTAGCTATGTACTTCGCGTCAATCACGTTTGCCTCGTGGTGTTCTTTTACTTCATGTGATAACAAGAGGGCCATTACGTCTACTATATCCTTAAAGTTTATTTTGTGTATTTGGAGTTTCTCGAGCAGTAGGTCTGTTGGTGTTGTAGTAGGGTAATCTAGTTCGAGCCTTCCTTTACCTGGCTCACTGCCGAAGAGCACGTCGTGACTGAACTCTAATTTATCAAAGAAGATGTCGACCTTGAACCCTTCTTGCGGCTCAAAGTATAATAGTCTCTTGCCCCCGAATATCATCTGCAGCCTAGGGTTAGATGAGTATTTCAGTTCCTTCTCGAAGAATCTCATCACGTCCTTTCGCTGCTTACTGTAAGCGACTAAGTCGATGTCTGTGAAAATACTGCTTACCTTGCCTAAGCGGGGCGTGTTTATGTAAAAGTTTAGCGCCTCAGGCACGTCTCTAATGTGGAGATAAATGCCTACGGCTCCAATTATCCTGAGCACGATCTTCCTCGAGTTAGCTCTCTCAACTATCTCTAAAGCTTTACTAACGATTTTCTCATCGGAGGGTGAGAGCATCTTCTCCTTACCATATAAAAAATGAATGAATGTATGGAGGGATAAAAACGGTCTTAGAGATTAGCCTGGTGGTATCTCCTTGAATAATAGCGTAAGGTCTAGCCCTAGCACTCTCTTATTGTACAAGTATGCCCCAACATATACTGGGATGGATGCTAGTAGTATGGCTATATTGAATATTAGAGATGCTGTGCTAAGCCCTCCTAGAGCGGGGACCGAGGCCATGGAGTAAGCACCCCAGAAAGCGACCACTGCAGTTGTCAGACCGGCTAGGGATATCAATGGATAGCCACCGATACTGATCTTCGCCTGGTCGGGGAACATATTGTACATCTCCTTCTTCACAAACGGGAAGACGAAGCTAGCTAGTCCCACCAAACCTAGGACGACCATCATGACTATGAACGTGTTCATTATCATAACCTGGTATGTCGCTGTGGCCACGAACATCATTATAAGCTCTCCTATTATCGCGGAGACGATTATCGTGTAAACCGGGGCACCCTTCTCGTTGACTTTCGTCAACCTAGTAGGGAGTAGTCTGTCGAATGACCAGGCGAACATGTTCCTTGATGTTATCAATAGGTTGGGAGGTGTTAAGTAAACATTGGATAAGAACCACAGGAACCCTACTAGAACTTGAAGCCAGACCAGGTCGGGGTAGAGTATCCAGAGGTATGTTTGAGGGTATGGGGGTAACGGCAATGGGTATTTGTCCGGGAGCCTATTGTATATGTAGGCTAGAGCATTGTGAAAGTCCAGGCCAGCGACATGGTATATACTATTGCCTAGTAAGGTGTACCATAGTCCCATCACAACTAGACCGCCTACTATGCCTATCCAAGCTGATTTCTCGACTCTCCTAACCTCGCCGGCCACGTATGCCGGGAACCCTGCCCAATTGTAGTTTTGTAAGGGGAATACTAGCCCCATCAGTACTGCGCCCATAGTCCATCCTGCGACCCATCCGTGTTTCATAGCGAGGTCTATTATTTCATTGTATTTTACACTGGAGATCGCGTTGAAACGCGATATGAAGACACTAGTCGGCGTGAGGTATAATATCGCCGCGTACACTATTGAACCAGCTAGAACAATGAAAAACAGGTACTTCCATAGTTTACTGTAAAGGGAAATCCCATATAGTAGGAGTATCGTGAAAGCTATGTTAAATATCGTGCCTATAATAACCGAGCCGACCCACGAGGAGGCCCAGTCGGCTAATTCCTTGTAGCCCAGAGTATAGAGTATGGGAGAGAGCCAGAATGGCCCCATAGTCTGAAGGTTCATGGCGTACCAGTTTAAGAACACGAAGGAGAAGAACCAGTTTACCGCGAAGCCGAAGGCAGGGTGTACTGCTCTACTGAACCACACGTAGTCTCCTCCGGATCTAGGGATTGCTATCATCCATAAAGCGTACAATATAGCGCCGCTTACTAGGATAACCCATATACCTAGGAAATACGACAAAGTCAGGTTAACGCCGAGTATCATCGCTGGGCCGAAAGTCCAAGCCCAGAGAACGCCCTGTGGTGGACTGCACATCGAGATATTCAGGTTCATCGCGTCGAAAGCGCTCATTGCTCTTACAAGACCGGATGCTTTTCTAACATACAGTTCTCTCGCTGCCAATAACTTACACCAGCATAGCCTTTACCTTCGTTTAAAATATAAATATAATAAAGAAGCATATTTAAATACAGGTAAAGGAGTAGAGTAAATGTTTTTGGAAGATAGAGGGAAAAATCAGCCCGAGATCAACAAGTATGATTTCACTTTTGAGCCTTCTAGCACAACATAAGCCGCTCTGAGAACCCCCACGTTATAGTCACTACCAGGGTTTAGAACGAGCGTCCTACCTATCTTATCAACGCCCCTTGACTCGTGGATATGCCCGTGTAACCCGATTAATGGTTGATATCTCTCAATAATGCTCCTAACAGACTTACAACCAACGTGCTCCATTACAACACCACCACTTGTGACGACTGGTTTAAAGTCGACTAGTTTAGGGGCTAGGTCTATGTTCGTGTTGTAGGGAGGGCAGTGAGTGTTCAAGATTGTCTTCTCGATACTACGCGTTTGGGACATGAGCTCGTTCAACATGTCTTCTAGCGTAGATTCTTCTATGTCCCTTGGGCACTTCCACGGCGTTATATTCGCATAACCCAGGCTAACCAGCTCGAACCCTTCTCTCAAGGACTCAACCTTGTTCTCCACGTAC
>NZ_JBMFMW010000104.1:0-3925 GCF_049970475.1 Desulfurococcus sp. | reverse complement strand
TTAATGCTACTTTATACTTTACTATTCCATTATAATCAAGCAGATAATGCAAAACAGGTTTAATTACTCATTAATACTTTTACAATCGAAAATCCCGTCCTTTAGGGCGGAGATTAAGTGCTTATCTCATAGCCATTAAAGGCATAGAAAGACCTAAACTGGTACAGAAAGCTACAAGCCAATGTTTCTGCCCCGTGATCCCTGTGATGATGAATTATGAAATCGGTGTAATTCTACTGGGAGCCACTTAATCTGAAAAATTAATTAAATATTAAGAGGATGGGGAATAATTAAAATCTCTTAAAGAGGATACAGCAGATAACGGGAAGGAGTAGTGGGTAAGCCTGAGATTATAGAAATAGGTGTTGATGAAGCCGGAAGAGGACCATTTATAGGGGACATGGTGATAGCTGGTGTAATTGGTTTAAGTAGCGCGTTTGAATCGCTGGTTTCTATAGGATTAAGGGATAGCAAGCTCCTCGAACCCTTGAAGAGACTTATGATATTAAATAACATGCTCTCACTGGACATAGATATTGTTGCAACCTATGTAAGCCCTATCCACATAGACAGAAGTAACATGAATATGCTTGAATACACCGTGATATGTAGTATCCTCAAGTATCTATCCTACAGCCATATCCTAAGACAACGCCAGGGTACCGAGGTAAGGATATATATTGATGAAGTGAAGGGCTACAATGATAAAATAGGGGAGTGTGCTAGAGGACTGTACAGGGGTAATGTAGAAATATTCATTGAATCCAGGGCAGACGCGAAATACCCGGCTGTTTCTGCTGCAAGCGTAGTAGCGAAAATACTCAGGGACAGTAATATTAAGGCGCTACAAGTAATAGCGGGTGAAACGGGCTCCGGGTACCCTAGCGATCCAGTCTCTAGGAGATGGCTTGCTAATATGTATAGAGATGATGGCGAACCCCCTGTATACATCAGGAAAAGTTGGGGCATAGTGAAGGATCTAGCCCCCAGCTGGTACGTTAGTAAACAAGTGAAGCATGGTAAAAAGGAGGGATCCTTACTAGACTATATTAGAAGGGGAGTAACCTATGGTAACCAACCTACCAGCGGAAGCAAAGGCTAAATGGCTAAAGGTAATGGAGGCTAAAACACCAGAGGAAAAGATGAGGGCACTAGAGGACTTCTTATCCAGTGTGCCCAAGCATAAGGGCACAGAGAAACTAAGACTTTGGGCGACTAGAAGACTGGCTGAACTCAGGGAAGAGATTGAGGAGAAAAAGAAAAGAAAGACCGGTAGAGGCGTCTCCTTCTTCATCGAGAAGGAGGGGGATGTCCAAGTAGTTGTTGTGGGTCCCCCTAACACTGGTAAAAGCATGCTGGTTAATAGGTTAACCGGGGCTAGAACCATTATTGCTGACTACCCTTACTCCACTACATATCCGGTACCAGGTATGCTTAAATATAGGGATATATACATACAATTAATTGATACCCCTCCATTAAGCAGGGACAGTGTTTTCACGAATAGGGTTATCGGCCTCGCTAGAAACGCTGATGGCCTTCTAATAATTCTGGATGCAACAATGGATCCCGGGGCTGAATTCAACGAGGTTAAGGAAATACTTAGGGAGTATGGTATAATACTTTCAAAGCCAGCCGGTAGAGTAGTTATCGAGGTATCCAGGAGTGGAAAACATGGGTTAAGGTTTACGTTGATGGGGAGATTACTCAATGCAACACTTGATGATGTACGCAAGCTACTCGAGGAGTACAGGATATATAATGCACATGTAAAGATATATGGAGAAGTCACATTAGATGATGTGGAGCAGGCATTATTCGAGAATACAGCCTATAAGCCCGCTATAGTATATATTAATAAAGCCGACCTGGTAAAAGACATCGATACCGTTATAAAGGCTTTCACGAGTTCATGTAATCTACCTATATTATACGGCTCCGCTATGACCGGGCTAGGCCTCGACAAAATAGGTGAAGCATTATTCAACCAGCTTGAACTAATCCGGATATACACTAAGTCGCCTAATACACCTCCATCCGAGAAGCCGCTGGTACTTCGAAAAGGCGCTACTATACGTGATGTCGCTGAAAGCATACATAGGGACTTCGTGAAGAACTTTCTCTACGCAAAGATATGGGGTAAATCTGTTAAATACCCTGGTGAAAAAGTAGGTCTTGAACACATTGTTGAGGACGGGGATATCGTGGAAATACATATCCGCGGCTAACTAATCCTTAATTCGAGAGCTGAAGAACATCACTCATTAGCCATCGCATTCCCTAAGAGGTATGTTGAGCCTGGTAAGTAGCGTCGATAACGCATTGAGAGTACCCCTCTGATCACATATAAACGCCTCCACTGGGGTATATAGGGTTATCAGCCTTAGAGAATCCTCCTCGGGGCATCGTTTATTCATCACTATTAGTTCAATACCCCTCCACCTCTTTAAAACCCCTGTTTCACGGAGGAGTTTAATGCTCTCCCTATCAGTTACTATTATTTTATCACCTCTTGCAATTGCATCTTCCACGAATTCGACCACCGGCTTACATGGCTTCTCAACGGATAAAACTATCATTGCCAGGGCTCCTCATGGAGTAGATGCAGAAACCAGGTTTTTATATTTTCAAGGAATACAGTTTATAGTAGGGCTAGTTTAACTATAGGGGTTTAAAATGATAAGCAATCTTGCCGAGTTTCTTAAGAGGTATGGCTTCACACCAGTTGTTTACGATAACATAATTCGCGTCTTTGACGAAGAGCTCCCAGTATACATTGAGATAAAACTAGACACCGGCAAAATCTATACATCTATAGGTTTTACGAATGAATTGAGAGAGGTTTTCGATGAAATGTCATCAAGCGGAGAGGACGTGGAGGAAGCCGTGGATGAGGCGTTAAGCCGTTTAAACGAGTGTGCCCTCCTAGTTAAGAAATGGGCTGAGTCGAGAAATCTTATAACTATCTTTGAGTTAAGAGAAGGTAGTGCCGAGTTATTATCTCTCGTAGAGGAATATATGGAGGGGTTAAATGAATGAGCGATCCCCGGAGACTTTTCGGAACCGATGGAGTCAGAGGGGTTGTAAACGAAGACTTAAACCCGGAATTTATACTGAGACTCGGGCTAGCAATAGGCTCCTATTTTGATAAAGGCTCCAGGGTACTTATTGGGATGGATTCAAGGGCTGGGGGCGAGATAATTAAGGGCATTGTTTCAGCAGCACTAATGTCAACAGGTGTAAAGGTATATGATGCTGGATTCACCCCCACACCAGCCCTTCAATACGTTGTCAAATCTAATGGCTTTGATGGAGGAGTTATGATTACAGCCAGCCATAACCCTCCCGAATATAACGGGATAAAGGTGATCGGCCCCTACGGAATCGAGATCGATAGGGATGAAGAAAGAAAGATAGAAGAGATATATTGGGAAAGCAATTTCAGGAGGGTTAACTGGAGTAGTCTACCGTATAGTGTAGAGAAACATAAGATGGTTAACGAGGAATACGTGAAAGCTGTGTTAAGCCATATAGATAAGGACCTTATTAGAGCCAAGAACTATAGGGTACTCATAGATCCAGCTAATAGTGTTGGCGCATTAACAACGCCGCTAATAGTTAAGGAACTAGGTGCAAGACCAATTGTAATTAATGGAACACTAGATCCCTTATTCCCTGGGAGAAACCCTGAGCCAACAGTTGAAAACCTGGCTGAAACAGCGAAGGTAACAAGGGAGTTAGGAGTCACATTAGGTATCGCACATGACGCTGATGCCGATAGAGCTATAATAATAGATGAAAAAGGCGTTGTCAACTGGGGAGATCGAACAGCAACGCTTCTAGCTAAATATCTGAAAGAGGAGAAGGGATTAAGTGGGAAGGTCTATACTGCTGTATCATCCAGCATAATGGTGGAGGAGGTTTT